>JALWDQ010000117.1:0-1695 GCA_027039625.1 Calditrichia bacterium
AGATTACGGAATCGATTAGGCAAATATTTGGGTGTGCAATCTAAAGATTGCGTTACGAAGCATTCGGTGAAGATCGAGTAACAAGACCAGTGTTTGCCAGGTGCGCAATCTAAAGATTGCGCTACAACCGTCCCAACAGCGTAAACAAATCCGATAAAAAACCCCGGGTCGAACTCACATGGTTCTTCCCGGGGCGAAGCCCACCGTCCGCTCCTCGGTGGCTAAGCAAGATTCAGGAATCCTGTTTCTGACTCAATTCATCCAGCCGTCGCCGAATTTCCTGCAGTTCTCTTTCCAGCCAATTTTGTCGATTTTCCAGCCACACACGCTCGTCCTCAGCGCTAAACCAGGGGGGTACAAATTCAGCGCGATAAGCGTAACCCGGAAACATCCAGGGTGCTCCGGACCACCACCAACCACGTCCCCAACCCCAGCCACGTCCGTAGCCATACCAACCGCGTCCCCAGAAACCGGGACCCCAACCTAATGGTCCTGTTCCATCGCCCCACGGCATCGTCTTTCCTCCTCTGTTGATTCGATTTTTAGTTTACCTAAAACCTTCTACATATAATTAAGTGACGGGAAAGTCCGAAAAGTTTCACACGATTTTAATTTTTATAGCACACCAGCCACTTTCTTTTGCGGAGCATTTCACACACTCTCAAGAATGGAAATTATTAAGCAAAAACCGTTAATTTCTTAATTTATTTCAATATTTCGGGTGGATTTTAACCGAAAACTCAGATACGTGGCTACTATGAGAATAGCCGTTTCCAGGAGAAACAGGTGGGCATATCCGATGCGATTCACCAGCATTCCGCCCAATAATGGAAAGAGCACCGTGGGCAACATCACAAAATTTTTAAGTCCCACATATACTGCCACCTCCTCGCGAGGAGCAAACTCCAGCAAATAATTGGCGGTAGCAATATTCATCCCTCGCATGGTAGCACCGATAAAGAAAAAGACCAGGGCAAAGAGAATGGGATGCCATAGTGGTAGCACCAACGCCAGCAAAGGGGTCACGGTACTGACCAGAGCAATGGCAATGATGACGGGGCGAAAACGAAAGAGATCGCCCATCCAACCCCAGAGGGGGCCGGAGACAATTTCTCCCACCACCTGAAGCACGACAAACAATCCCAGAGTTGCTTCCGGAAGCGCCAGAGAACGGCGGGCGTAAATCACATAAAACGGTAAGGCTAGAAAAATCGAGCTTAAGAAAAATTCAGCCAGAACCAATCGCACAAAAAAGGGATTATCGCTAATGAGATGGAGGTAACTCCGCCAATGCAATTTCCGACGTACCGGTTTGCTGCCGGGATCCCGAATCATACTAAATCCCGCAAAGGCCACTGCAAAAGCAGAGGCAGCCATTAAAAACAGCAGAGCGTAATTGTAAGGGAAAGCGATGTTACTGCGCAGCACACGGCTAGTGATCCAGCCTGCCAGGGTTCCCAGAATTCCTCCCACAAAATAGCGCCATCCCATTAAGCGTCCCCGCAGGCCGGTGGGAATGATTTGTGAGAACAGGTGGTAATAGCTCACGTTTCCCACACCGCCCATCACAAAAAAGAGCATTAGTAAGGAGAGAAAAACACTGACCATAGCCGTAGGATGCGACGTGCCCAACCAGAAGGTAAGCAGAGCAATGATTAACCAGCTTACTCCCCGGGTGGCAATGGCCAGTTGCAC
>JALWDQ010000118.1:0-1694 GCA_027039625.1 Calditrichia bacterium
ATTTGTAAGGATACTGGTGTGGATCCCATGATTCGGACGCGGGATTTGACCGATGACATGATTCGTGCCATTCGGACCAATATTCAGCAGAACTACAAAGTGGAAGGTGCGCTGAAGTCCGAGATTAACATGAACATTAAGCGGTTAATCGATATTAACTGCTATCGTGGAATTCGCCATAAATTAGGATTACCTGTTCGCGGTCAGCGGACGCGCACCAATGCGCGCACTCGTAAAGGACGCCGTCGTCCGGTAGCGAAGAAGAAATAAACATAAGTTAATGTAAGGAGGTATCCCTTGGCACGTCGATCTCGTGTTAGCAAGAAGAAAAAAGAACAGGTGGATGCTCTGGGCGTTGCCCATATCAAAGCCACGTTTAACAATACGATTGTGACTTTAACCGATACAAAGGGAAATGTTATTTCCTGGGCGTCGGCAGGGAAGGTCGGATTTAAAGGAGCGCGTAAAAACACCCCGTTTGCGGCGCAGTTGGCGGCAGAAACGGCTGCTAAAGAAGCCATGGATCTGGGGTTGCGTCAGGTGTCGGTGGAAGTTAAAGGTCCGGGTGCCGGACGCGAAGCCGCGATTCGCTCCCTACAGGCTGCTGGCCTGCAAATTATTAGCATTAAGGACGTAACGCCTATTCCTCATAACGGCTGTCGTCCGCCCAAAAAACGAAGAGTGTAATTAAAAGGAATGGAGAAAGACGTTAATGGCACGTTATACAGGTTCCGTATGTAAACTTTGCCGTCGCGAAGGCGAAAAATTGTATTTGAAGGGAGCCCGGTGCATGTCGGCAAAATGCTCGTTCGAGAAACGCTCCTACCCGCCGGGGCAGCATGGGGTTTCGCAGCGAATTAAACTTTCGGAGTACGGTATTCAGTTGCGGGAAAAGCAGAAAGTAAAACGCATTTACGGTGTGCTGGAAGCGCAGTTTAAAAATTACTATGTGAAGGCAACCCGGCAAAAAGGTGTGAGCGGCGAAAACCTGCTCAAAATTCTGGAAAGTCGGCTGGACAATGTGGTGTACCGTCTGGGTTTCGCGCCTTCGCGTAAAGCGGCCCGGCAGTTAGTGCTCCATCGCCATTTTATGGTGAATGGTCGGGTAGTCAACATCCCTTCCTACCTGGTTCGACCGGGCGATGTGATTTCGGTGCGCGAAAAAAGCCGTAAGCTGGCGATTATTCACGAAGCCATGAAGCGGGTGAAAGATGAAACGATGCTACCCTGGTTGCGTCTGGATAAGGCGCAGATGAAAGGAGAATTCCTGGATGTACCGCAACGGGAAGATATTCCTATTAACGTCCAGGAAAACCTCATCATCGAGCTTTATTCTAAATAAATTAAATTATTTAAAGAAACAAGATATGGAGATATATGAACTGGGGAAATTTAATTATGCCTGAAAGGGTGGAGCTGGATGAATCCAGTTACTCCGCCAATTTTGGACGTTTTATCGTTCAACCTTTAGAGAGGGGTTTCGGTACCACGCTGGGCAATGCCCTGAGGCGTGTGCTACTGTCCAGTATTCAGGGCGCGGCAATTACTGCCATTCGCATCGATGGTGTGCAGCATGAATTTTCCACCATCCCAGGGGTAAAGGAAGATGTGGTGGAAATGATCCTGAACCTCAAAGAAGTCCGGATTAAACTTTTAAATAAACGGCCGGATAAAGTGAATTTGCACCTGAAAGG
>JALWDQ010000119.1:0-1691 GCA_027039625.1 Calditrichia bacterium
TAATGTGGATTGGGCGCTCTCCCGCGATCGCTACTGGGGAACTCCCCTGAACATCTGGGTATGCGACAAGTGCGGGCATCAGGAATCCATTGGCAGCATTGCCGAATTGAAGGAAAAAGGGCACAATGTGCCGGAGGATATCGATTTACACAAGCCGTATGTGGATCAGGTGACGCTCACCTGCCCCAAATGCGGCAGCACCATGCACCGCACACCGGAAGTCATTGACGTGTGGTTCGATTCCGGAAGCATGCCCTACGCCCAGTGGCACTATCCTTTCGAAAATCAGGAAACGTTCCGCAAGAATTTCCCGGCGGATTTCATCTGTGAGGGTGTCGATCAGACCCGCGGTTGGTTCTATTCCCTGCTGGCCATTTCCACCATGTTGTTTAACCAGCCGGCATTCAAAAATATCGTGGTGAATGAATTGATTCTGGATAAATACGGCCAGAAAATGAGCAAGAGCCGCGGGAATGCCGTGGTGCCGGAGGAGATTATCTCCCAGTACGGTGCCGACCCCTTACGCTGGTACTTTATTACCGTCAGTGCACCCTGGGTTCCCAAACGGTTCGATCCGGCGGGAATTGCTGAAGTCTATCGGAAGTTTTTCGATACATTATTCAACACGTACAGTTTCTTTGCACTCTATGCCAATATTGATGGCTTCGATCCGCTGGCACCCCAGGTGCCGTTTATGGAGCGTCCGGAAATCGACCGCTGGATTCTTTCGCTCCTTTATTCGCGCGTAAAAGAGGTGAACGATTTAATGGATGATTACGACATGACCCGCGCGGCGCGTCTGATAGCCGATTTCGTACTGGATGATGTCTCCAACTGGTACGTGCGGCGCAACCGGCGGCGTTTCTGGAAAGGGGAAATGAACGACGATAAACTCTCTGCTTACCAGACGCTGTTCGAGGTGCTTTTTACGGTGGCGAAACTCATAGCTCCCTTTGCTCCCTTTACTGCCGAAGCCATTTACCGCAATTTGCGGACAGAGAATATGCCGGAGTCGGTGCATCTCACAGATTATCCCCGGTTTAGCGAGGAGATGGCTCGCCGCCGGGATGAGGCATTGGAGCATCGCATGGAAGTGGCGCAAAAAGTGGTGAGCCTGGCGCGTTCCATCCGCAACGAAGTCAAAATTAAAGTGCGGCAACCCCTGCCGCGCATTATTGTGGCATCCCGCAGCGCTTCCACCCGACAGGCTGCCCAGGAGATGGCCGATATCATCCGGGAAGAAATCAATGTTAAATCGCTGGAAGTGACTGAGAATGCCGGCGATTTAATCACCAAAAAGGCGAAACCGAATTTCAAAAAGCTGGGACCGCGTCTGGGTAAGATGATGAAAACCGCAGCGACGGCGATTTCATCCCTGGATGAGGAGACCGTTCAGAAACTGGAAGAGCGCGGTGAGGTGCACATTTCGGTGGAGGGGCAGGAAGTGCCCATCTACACCGATGATGTGGAAATCTTTGAAGAGAAGAAAAATCCCGCCCTGGAAGTGGCTCGAGAAGGACATATTACCGTAGCTCTGGATACCACCATCACCCCGGAACTGGAGCGTGAAGGAATCGCCCGGGAATTTGTGAATCGGGTGCAGAATTTGAGGAAGGAAGCGGGATTTGAGGTAACCGATCGGATCGTGATCGCCGTGCAGGCGCCGGAGAAAATCGCTAATGCCATCCGGG
>JALWDQ010000120.1:0-5203 GCA_027039625.1 Calditrichia bacterium
ATAATTAAAAACATTATTTTTCTTGCTTATTTTTGTTTATTTTATTATTTTTTTTTTATGAGTAATTATTATATGGTTCCAGCATCTGTTTGTTTTAATCATATTTACGGTTTAGCGAAAATTTGTATTTTCTGGAGAGAAATTATTAACCTTCGATGGGAGGTAGATATGAGATTCCATCGTTCTCAAAGCAATCAAAATAGAAAACCAGGACTTATTTCCCGGACCACGGGGCTGTTTTTACTGCTCATCATTTTGGCCCTTCCTCTACTGGCTACTCCGGGATTGGTGCCTTCGGTTAGCGCCGATACAACCGGTGAGGAGAATACACCCCCCAGCCTGGGATACTACTTCAGCCGCGAGTTTCTCCAGCAAAATCAGGGCTATTTTTACCTTGCGTTCGAACGATTCCCCGATGCTTCCGAAAAAACAGAAGACGCATTCGGCCTCCGAGCAGAATGGAATCAATTAAGAGGAAAAGCGGGATTAACCATTTCAGTTCAGTGGATTAAATATACAGAACAAGGTGAGTGCTTTTTTAATGAATCGCTGGAGTGCGATACCAACACATCCTCTTTATTTTATTTTTTCCCAAAATTCAAGTTAGGTACGCGCTTTTTTCGAGTAATCGGCGGAGTTGCTTTTAGTTATGGCAACCTGTTGTCCTTTGAAAGTAATGAACCCGGTATTCTTATCCTTCCGGGAGGCTCCATTAGCCTGGGCTTGATTGATTACTTGTATGCCTCCGTCAGTTTTTTGAACGACCACCTGGATGCCATGACTTCTTTCTCCGCGGTACTTCAACATCCTACAAAATTTTTCCGAATTGAGATGGGTGTTTCAAAGATAGAAGAAAATTGGTACAATATGTTGAAGACAGAATTTCCCCTTCCCGGACCGTTTATGGGAACTATTCAGGGAAGATGGGCTTCTAAAAAAATAACGATACTTCGGTTGGGTCTTGGCTACCGATGGAAGTAGCACTGCCAGGAAAAACCGACGCCATTTCACAGAACAGAGAGCTGTATTTTGCACATGGATGTACCGCCCAATTGAATAATTCTAAACACTCGCTCCATTCTTCTATGTTTCTCTTTTGGACCTTCCCTTCGAGAATAAATCCTCCCCATCGAAAATTTGTTTGCTGGAATTTGTGAATCTCAAAGATTAATTTGTTCAGGAATTGAATTGAGATTAAAATTTGTATTATGGAACTGTTTTTCGCTGAAGATTTTCATCCGGAAAAAGCGCATATCACCCTCGGGCAGGAAGAATCCCGTCATATAGCGCGGGTGTACCGGAAATCCCGGGGCGAGGTCATCTGGTTCACGGATGGAAACGGGCATCGCATTCAGGGAGAGATAACCGAAATCCGTAAAGGGCAGGTAAAAATTGCCATCCACCAGGTGGACCATCTTCCCTTTCCACCGGAAAACCGAATGGTGGTGGGAGTGGCTGTCATTCGACCCAACCGGCTAGATTGGGCGGTGGAAAAGCTGACCGAATTGGGGGTGCTGCGCATTGTTCCCCTTCTTTTTCGCTACAACACCCGGAAACAGATCAAAATCGAACATCTCCAGCGGGTGATGAGAAGCGCACTGAAGCAATCCCGGCAGTGGTACCTTCCGGAATTATCCCCACCGGTTCTGTTTCCCCGGTGGCTGGAAGACATCCCTGCCGAGGAACCGTTACGTTTTCTGGCTCATCCCAATTCCCGGCAGACACCCTGGAACCTGCTGTTACCGCCAGACGAATCCCGCACCTGCTACCTGGCCGTAGGGCCGGAAGGAGGATTTCATCCCGAGGAACTGGCATTGGCACAGGAACATCATTTCCACCTGCTACATCTGGGGAATCCCACCCTCCGTACCGAAACAGCTGCGGTGGTGGGAACTGCCCTTCTCAAACAAAAACTGTACACCCCAAGATGATTTTCTCGCTGACATGATGAGATTTCTTCATTAAATTCCTGCGAAATGAAAATGCATCCGGATTTAGCGATGCACTAAAAAACATCCATTTGTAATGGGCTAAAAACCAGGCGAATCGAAATCAGGAAACATTGTAGGGATACCGCAAACCGGTAGTTTTCCTGTAAATAAACAAGTATTTTTCAGATGGAATTTCCGAACCCCCGCTTAACATGGAGGGTATTCTTGCAAACCTCTTGAATAATGAATCTTAACCCGAACGGAAAATTACGGGAGACAAAATGAGCGATTGTCTTTTCTGTCGCATTGCCCGCGGCGAAGTACCGGCCCGCGTGATTTACCAGGACAAGCAGGCCGTGGCATTCCACGACATTAATCCCCAGGCACCGGTGCACGTGCTGATTATTCCCCGTAAACACATCGACAAAGTACTGAACATCAGCCAGGAGGATGAGGCGCTCATCGGGCATCTCCATTACGTAGCCAACCTTATTGCGCGAGAACTGGGGATTGCGGAAGATGGTTACCGGCTGGTCTTCAATGTGGGAAGGCACGGTGGGCAGCATGTGTACCACATCCATCTTCATCTACTGGGCGGTAGACCCATGGGCTGGCCTCCGGGATAAATCCGCTTTCAGCCATGTTGAAAATCCCGGAAAAGCTACAAAGCCTTTTGTGCACCACGGTTAATTTTTCCAGATACCGGCTTAGGATAGGGCTTTTGAAATGGCTTCCGTATTAATTAAGGCAATACTGGTTTGAATAAAAAGTGTAAAGTCTGGAGGAAACATGAGAATCTGGCGGAACGTGTTATTTGCAGTATTATTTGGTTTCATCAACATTTTAACAGCCGGTAATTACCAGATGGTACGGGTGTACATTCACTCTTCCCAGGATCTGGAGCAACTTGCCCGGCTGGGAGTGGATTTCGAAGGAAGCCGGTACAAAGAAAACACCTTTGTGGACTTACAATTGTCTCTTC
This sequence comes from Calditrichia bacterium, assembly GCA_027039625.1. Classification (GTDB taxonomy): domain Bacteria; phylum Calditrichota; class Calditrichia; order RBG-13-44-9; family RBG-13-44-9; genus JALXCH01. Next base: position 2,914 of record JALWDQ010000120.1, read on the forward strand.
AGGAAAAAGAAAAAATAGAGCAGGCGGGATTCCAGAGCGAGGTATTGATTGCCGATCTGGAACGGTTCTACCAGGATCGGCTGGAAAGACGCTCGGGCAAGGGATTTGGTTACGGCTCCATGGGCGGCTTTTACACCCTATCCGAGGTGATGGCGCAACTGGATTCCATGATTGCCCAGTATCCCACCTTAATTTCCCGCAAGGACACCATTGGCTACTCCGTACTGGGGCGCCCCATCGTAGCCGTGTGCATTAGCGACAACCCTAACGTTCCGGAGAATGAACCCGAGGTGTTATTTACCGGCCTGCATCACGCCCGCGAGCCCATGAGCATGATGACCATTCTGTACTACATGTGGTATTTGCTGGAAAATTACGGAAGCGACCCCCAGGCAACTTACCTGGTGGACAATCGGCAGATCTGGTTCGTTCCGGTCGTTAATCCCGATGGATACTGGCATAACCAGCAAACCAATCCCAACGGCGGGGGCATGTGGCGCCTGAACGGGCGGGATAACAACGACAACGGCATCTTTTTCGAAAGCAATATCGATGGGGTGGATTTAAACCGTAATTACGGTTATATGTGGGGATACGACAATAACGGCTCCAGCCCTACCCCCGGTTCCCAGACATACCGTGGCGTGGCGCCGTTTTCGGAATCGGAAACCTGGACGATTAAAAATTTCTGCGAGCAGCATCAGTTTACCGCTGCTTTTAATTACCATTCTTACAGCGATTTGCTCATTCACCCCTGGGCATATAACGATTCTCCCACACCGGACCATTTCCTGTTTCATACTTACGGATTGGATTTGACCCAGTTTAACGGCTACGTTCTGGGAACACCGGGGCAAACCGTCGGTTACGCTGTAAATGGCGACGCCAACGACTGGATGTACGGGGAGCAAACCACCAAAGCGAAAATTATTGCTTACACTCCGGAGGTAGGAACATTTGGAGATGGCTTCTGGCCTTCCACCTCTCGAATCATCCCGCTGGCGCAGGAGAATCTGTACCCAAACATTCGGTTAAGCTACATTGCGGGTCCTTTTCCGCAGATTGCTTTGACCCAGACAACCATCTACGGTGCCAATTCCTTCCCCGATCCGGGTGAGGTGGTGGAAATTACCCCATCCATTATGAACTACGGTCTAAAACCCACCGGTGCGGTGACTGTGGAATTGGTTCCCCGAAGCAATGCCATTCACATGCTGCACGGTACGGTGCAGGTTCCTCCGATGAATACTTTCGACACCACCACCGTTACCTCTCCCTGGAGATTCCAGATTGACTACAGCGCTACCCCGGGAGAAACTGCGATTCTGGATGTTTATTTATACGAAAGCGGTACCCTGGTGAGTGTGGATAGTATGGAAATGCTGCTGGGAACACCGGATCTCTTTTTAAGCGACGATGCCGAAAATGGGATGGTCAACTGGAGCACCAACGGAAGCTGGGGTGTGACGGCATCCAGTGCACACTCCCCCAGCCACAGCTTTACCGATTCCCCCGGCGGGAACTACCCCAACAATGCCAACATCTGGTTAAAATCCCAGCCCATAGATTTAACTGGTGCAACCGGGGCAACGTTAAGTTACTGGACCCACTGGGATATTGAAAATAACTGGGATTTTGGTGTAGTGGAGATTTCCACCAATAACGGGGTTACCTGGCAGCACCTGGTGGCACCGCATATGGACGAAGCCAGTGGGAGCGGAACCCAGCAAACCGGATTGCACGGGTACGATGGAACCCAGAATAGCTGGGTGTACGAAGAGATTGATTTGAGCGCTTACGTGGGGCAAACGGTGTACCTCCGCTTCCGCCTTATGTCCGATGGCTCTATCAATGAAGATGGTTGGTATCTGGACGATATTCAAATTCTGCAATATAGCCCCAATGCTAATATTCCCCCGTACATCTCCAGTGTCAGCAATCCGGGATTTCAGCAGTATACGGGACAACCGTACCCCGTAGATGCCATCATTGTGGACAACGACAGTATCGCCAGCGCAGAAATTTACTATTCGACCGATGACGGACAAACTTTCCAGAGCGTTAGTATGACGGGGAACGATTCCCTTTACACCGGGTACATTCCCCCGCTGGGTCCGGGAAGCAGTGTACGTTACTACGTAGAAGCTATAGATAACCAGGGCAGTTATTCGCGCTATCCCTACAATGCTCCGGATAGTTTGCTTTCGTTTACCATTCTGGGTACCGGGCCTGCGATTGCTGTTTCGCCCTCGCAGTTGAATTTCACCGTTCCGCAACTGTTCTGGCAGCA
>JALWDQ010000121.1:0-1689 GCA_027039625.1 Calditrichia bacterium
GACGGGAAACAACCGGTAGTCGGAGGCTATGCTTTTTTTAAGGAACCTGATCTATTTACAGGAGTATATTTAAAACGAAATCGCATGGGGACGATCTGGTTTCGACGGGCAGTTGAAGGGGATTGGAACTGCATGCCGGGGTTTCTCGCTGTCCCGCTAATTAGCGAGAAATCGGTTAAAATGCCGACTATGATTACGCTATGGCTGCTTAATAAAACAGCAGCCCGTCCTTCATAATCCTTCCCTACCGGGATTATGAAAGGGCGTCGCTAAAGGTAGGGCGCTGTGGGATAGGGCTCGGCTATCCTGCAGTGTATGTCCCACCGAGCTCGCCATCGGAGGGCTTGTCTGGCTGCCAGCCGATGGTTAAATCTAACCGCCAGACTAAGCATGTAGAGGTTCCTTTCCGCTCCTGCCCGGACGCGGGTTCGATTCCCGCCGTCTCCACTACGTGACAACAAAAAGCCCTTATTTTTAAGGGCTTTTTGTTTTGAACTTTGCTGGATGTGCACTTTTACTTCGGGGAGATTCAGTTATTCTTTTTCAGATAATAACATGTAAATCCGCTGTTTCTACTCAGAGTATCGAATTAGATTTTAGGAATATTTACAGCGCTTTACTCTGAATGGTTGGCAAGAACACGTTGGGAGAGTTTCTTTTAATCATCCCCAACTTTGCCGGTCAAGGAGACTCAGAATGCAATGGAGTTAGCAGGCGAACTCCCCGATTTCCCTTCGGTTGCTTCTCAGGCGTTCTCTCCAGCGTTAATCTTTCCCTATGCTTTTCATGTAGCCACTCGGGATGTTGCAGAGGTCGATGAAGGAATTGTGCGCAATAATACGAATTCCGTTCAGGGTGATTGATCTTTCATGCTCGGCCAGGGTGCAATTAGTATTGAATTGATTTTAGCGAATGGCAACCCGGTAAAGTTCGTTTTTCTGTTAAGTGAGTTTGCTCCGCTTGATTTGTTGGGAAATGGAATAAGCCTGATCGAAGTTCATTTGGCTTGCTCTGTAAATGTTTTGATCGTTTTAATCAATAGGGAAATCTGTTTCTCCGTATGCCCACTGGAAATGACAAACCGGAAATGCCCTCCCTCCGGTCCACCAGGATATTCGTTGAAGGAAGGAAAAATACCGTTGTCCAAAAGCAATTGGTAAAGATGTTCTTTTCTCTCTTTTTGTTTAACGGTAAGGGAAATGATGGGAACAGACGTTCGGGGGAGGGGTATTCCCAGGAAATTGAGTTTTTCTTTCAAGTAAAGGGTTTTGTGGCGAAGCTGGCGAACTAATTCCGGATGTTCCGTTAAATAGCGTACTGCCGCAGTCGCCGCCGCTGCTATGGGAAGGGGAAGGCCCGTACTCCCAATGAACGCAGCACTATCGCTCTGGATTCGCTGAATCAGCTCTGCGCTGCCGGTGATGATTCCCCCAAACGTACCGAACGCTTTGCTCAGGGTGCCGGTCTGGTAATAGATGTCCCCGGGTAAATTTGCCTCCTCGGCACTACCGCGACCGCTGTTGCCCAGTACGCCCATCCCGTGAGCATCGTCAATCAGAATTTTGCCGGAATATTTTCGGGCAAGTTCGGCATATTCCCGCAGCGGTGCCATTTCCCCTTTTGCGGGGAACACGCCGTCGGTGAGGATGAGTGGACGGAATGCAGAATGGCGATGTTCCTGCAATTGGG
>JALWDQ010000122.1:0-16423 GCA_027039625.1 Calditrichia bacterium
AACATCCCGAATCATTTCTCACCGTACCGCGGTTGATCAACCGGATTCGTCGCACCCACTACGACCTGATTATCGATTATCAGGGAACACCGGGAACAGCCTATTTAACATATTTCTCCGGTGCCCGCTATCGTCTGGGCTGGAAAATGAAACGACGACAATGGGCATATAACCTTATTTCTTCTGCCAACCAGTTGCGGGAATACGTACCGGTGCAAAAATGCAAAGCCCTGGAAATGTTGGGAATTCGGGAGGTGAACACCACCACCCGGATTCACATCGAGGAAAAGGATGTGGAGCGGGTGCGGGAATACTTCCGTACCGCCGGAATTGATGAGCAGGGATTTTTGATTAATATGACGCCCCTGGGCAAGCGTCAGGCGCGGCAATGGATTCCCGAGCGGTTTGCCCGGTTAAGCGATATGCTGGTGGAAAAATATGGTGCCACCGTATTCTACAACTGGGCTCCGGGCGAGGAAAAATCCGTTCGGGAAGTGGCGGCGCTTTCCCGGCATCCGGTGCACGTTCTGCCTGCCTGGCCGCTTTCGGTGTTTGCCGCTTATCTCTCGCAGGTTCATCTACATTTTTCTTACGATAACGGTCCCAAGCACCTGGCCATTGCTGTGGGAACACCTACATTGAGTTTGTTTGCCACGGCACCTCCGGAGCACTGGAATCCTCCGAACCAGCCTGATCATGCTGTGTTGGTTCCCGATGTACCCTGCCTGTTTTGTGGTTTACGCCGTTGCGATTCCATGATTTGTATGAAGGCCATTACCCCGGAGATGGTGTTACAGGCTATGGAACGCATGCCTGCTTTTCAGAGCCGAATTCGGCGCCGGGCGTGAAAAATAAAATCTTCTGCAATATTCTTCGGGAATGCTTATATTTGAAAATTAGAAGAGAGCAGATTGCGGAGCGAATGAGAAAAACGATGCATCATACCACAGCAAAATATCGACCATCTTTCCTGCTTCATTTTCTTGCTGTCTTTATTCCCCCAATGTTTTTATTCTCTATGTTTTACCTGTTACTCCATTTTCTTTTGCCTCGAACGTCCTTTATTACCTCCTATTTCCAGAGGATTCTCTTTTACGATGTTTTCGGATTATTCAGGGAGTCAGGTTCTTTTCTGAACTATTTGTAGATTTATGTTAGGGTAGAGATGAAGAGATTAAATTCATAAAAATAATTGAGTGAAAGGTAGCATGAAGGAAAATTTAACTGTCGAAGAAATTGTACGCGGGATTCAGGAGCGGGATCGCCGGATGCTGGCCCGGGCGATTAGTTACACGGAAGATGAACATCCTATTGCCGAACAGATCGCCCGTCGGATTTACCGGAAGGTGGGGAAGGCTTACCGGGTGGGGATAACGGGGCCCCCCGGTGCCGGGAAGAGTACATTAACATCCGGAATTGCCCGGGAATTGCGTCGCCAGGGGAAAACGGTGGGCATTGTGGCGGTGGATCCCACCAGCCCGTTTAGTGGTGGAGCTGTTCTGGGCGACCGCATTCGCATGAGCGAACTTACCACCGATCCCGGTGTGTTTATCCGCAGTATGGCCACCCGGGGGAGTTTGGGAGGTCTGGCGAAAACCGCGCAGGAAGTAGCCGATTTAATGGATGCCGCGGGAATGGATTTTGTTATTTTCGAAACAGTTGGAGTGGGGCAGGGGGAACTGGATGTCGCTCGCGCTACCGATACTACCATCGTGGTGCTGGTTCCTGAATCCGGCGATAGCATCCAGGCCATGAAGGCCGGTTTGATGGAAATTGCCGATATTTTTGTCATTAATAAAGCGGATCGGGAAGGGGCAACTAAAATGAAAATTGAGCTGGAGATGATGTTAAAACTCCGGAGCACCCACACAAAACTCGCCTGGATCCCTCCCATTCTGGAAACGATTGCCAATCGCGGGGTGGGAGTAGAGGAACTGGTGAACAGTGTGGGAAAGCATCGGGCATTTTTACTGGAACAGGGAGAGCTGGAACGGAAGCGCTCGCTCCGGCTGCAGGAAAAAGTCCGCCAGCTTATTCAAAACGAACTGGATAAAAACTTCTGGACGAAAAAACGCCAGGCAGTTTTTAATGATAAAATTAAACAGGTGCTGGAACATCAGCTTTCGCCATATCAACTGGTGGAAGAGCTATTTCACCTGGATGGTAAGGTGATTTCCTGAAATCCGTAGCAGGAAAGGGGAGAAGCAGAGGAGTGTAAATAATGCGAATTCAACCCCCAAATCACATTGAACGTATCGGGTTTATTTCCACCCGAATAGCCGGGACGGATGGTGTTTCTCTGGAAATCCAGAAGTGGGACGACGTGCTGACCCGGAACGGTTATGAGTGCTTTTACTTTGCCGGTTTACTGGATCGGCCACCGGAACGCAGTTTTTTATTGGAAGAAGCGTTTTTTGAGCATCCTCAAATTCAGGAACTGAACGAAGACCTGTTTGGGCGCCGCACGCGCACGCGCCAGACCTCCCGCAAAATTCAGGAACTCAAGGAAAAAATGAAAGATGCGCTTTACGCCTTCCGGGAACAGTATCGGCTGGATTTAATCATTCCCGAAAATGCCCTGGCTATTCCCATGAACATTCCCCTGGGGCTGGCTATCACCGAATTTATTGCGGAAACCGGAATACCAACCATTGCCCATCATCACGATTTTACCTGGGAACGCAGCCGGTTTTTGATTAATTCCTGTCGGGATTACCTGAATGCGGCATTTCCGCCCCATCTGCCCAGCATCGAGCATGTAGTGATTAACTCCCTGGCTTCGGAATCGCTCAGCTACCGGCGCGGCATTTCGAACTATGTGATTCCCAATGTCCTGAATTTTGCCCAGAAACCACCGCAACCGGACGAATATTGTCAGGATTTACGGGAAAAAGTTGGCCTGGGAGAAAAGGATCTTTTCATCTTACAACCCACCCGGGTGGTGCCACGAAAATGGATTGAGCGCTCCATCGAAATTGTTCATCGTCTGGAATTGCCCAATCCCAAACTCATCATTTCCCATGCCACCGGGGATGAAGGGGATGATTACTACGAGCGCATTCTGGATTATGCCGAACATCTGGGAGTGGAAATAGTACCGGTAGATCATCTGGTGGCTCCCCGGCGCGGCGTGAATGAAAAAGGGGAGAAGCTGTACACCATTGCCGATATGTACACCTGCGCCGATCTGATTACTTATCCCAGCGGGTACGAAGGCTTTGGCAACGCCTTCCTGGAAGCCATCTACTACCGAAGACCTATTGTGGTGAATCGCTATTCCATTTACATTGCCGATATCGAACCCAAAGGGTTTGATGTGATTGTGATGAATGGATTTGTTTCGGCGTCCGTTACCGAGCAGATTAAAGAAGTGCTGTCCAATCCTCAACGGCGCGCCCGAATGGTGAAATGGAATTATGAGCTTGGCCGAAAGTATTTTTCCTACGAAGTTCTGGAAAAACACTTGCTTCATTTAATTGGTAAATTTACGATGTACTAAAGGGGAGCAAACAGATGAGTCGGGAAAGCGTTGCTCTGCTGCATTATTCCTGTCCCCCGGTAGTGGGTGGTGTAGAAGAGGTGGTGCGCCAGCAGGCATCTCTCTTTTTTCGCCATCATCATCCGGTAAAAATTATTGCCGGGAATGGTGGGCAGTTCGATAACCGGTTCGAAATTGAGCTTAATCCTATTCTGGGATCACGATGCCGGGCAGTGATGGACATTCAAAACCATCTGGAGCAAAAGCAAAAGCAGTTTGAGGCGTATGTAGAACGTATTTATTCCTACCTCCAGCAAACCCTGTCAGATTTCGATGTGCTGATTGCTCACAACGTGTTTACCATGCATTACAACCTTCCCCTCACTTTCGCCCTGCATCGGCTGGCGGTTTCCGGAACAATTCAGGTGGTGAGCTGGAACCACGATTCACCCTATTTCTACGAAAATTACCCGGCTTTTCTGGAGGAAGAAAAGTGGCAGATCCTGCGCCGCTACAATCCTTCTGTTCATTACATCACTATCTCGGAGAGTCGCAAAAAACAGTTTCAGCAATTGTACGGAACGGACGCCGCAATCCGGGTAATTCCCAACGGCATCGATCCCATCCGGTTTTTCCGTCTGGATAACACCACGGTGCGGGTGATTCAGGAGAGCAATCTGTTTGAGTCAGAATTGTTATTGGTGCAACCTTCCCGACTGCATCCCCGAAAAAATATTGAACTTTCCATCCGGGTCATCCGGGCTCTGCAGGATAAAGGAATTGCCGCCCGGTTGCTATTAACCGGCGCTTACGATCCCCACGAGGCGAAAACTATTCATTATTACCGCCGCCTCAAGAAGCTGGCCAGGGAACTGAAGGTGGAGGAAGATATCCTCATCATGGCCGAGTATTATTTCCGCAGCGGCGAAAAACTCTCTCCCGATCGCATCATCATCCGCGATCTGTACCTTATTGCCGATTTATTGTTTATGCCCAGCTTTCAGGAGGGTTTTGGCATTCCACTCCTGGAAGCCGGGATGATTAAGCTTCCAATTGTGTGTTCCCAGATCGAGCCTTTTCAGGAAATTGGCAATGAAGACGTGGTTTATTTTCAGTTAGATGAAACCCCGGAGGCTATTGCCGATAAAATCATTGCTTTTCTCCGCCGCCTTCCACCCCATCGCATGTATCGCCATGTTATCCGAAATTATGTGTGGGACAATATCTACCGGAAGGAACTGAAACCTTTCCTCACCGAAGTTGTAGCCGACACTTCTAATTAGTGAGGAAAAATCATCTTTAGCCGGGAAAATTGGTAGTTGGGAGAGATAAGTATTGAGAAAAGCCCGGTAAAAAACAGAGATTTGTTTTTCGTCACGGTTTAGAGGAAACTTTATGTGTAATTTTTCGTTGCATGAAGTCGATAGTAAAATATGTCTGGTAAAAAAGGTTTAAGGAAATGAGAGTTCAACGCGGTTTGTTTATCATATTATTAATTTTGTCCCTGGCGTTTGTGGGATATGGGAATATTGTCCACGAAAAGGTGAATATTTTTGTCCAGGGTGAGGAGCTAATTTACAAGGTCAAATGGTCATTCATTCGAGTGGGCACCATTCGTCTGGTAAACGAAGGTCTGGTGGAAACCCATGGGGGTAAATATTACAAACTGAAGATTTACATCGATTCCGCGCCAGGTATCCCTTTTATTACCCTCCACGATATTTATGAGAGTTATGTGGATAGTAATGCTGTGCCTGTGGCTTTTTACGCCTGGGAGAAAAAAAGCGGTTACGTGTTGAAGACAGATTACATTTTTGACCATACCCGGAAAAAGGTTCAGGTGGTGGTTAAAAAGATTTATCCGGATCGCATCGAACCGGTGTCGGAAGAGTGGTTACCCATGGATACCACCTACCGGGATGTGCTCTCTCTGTTATTCTTTGCCCGGAAGCTGTCCGGAGAGAAGTTACGGGATGTGGCAGTACCGACCTTTGTGTTGAATGGAAAAGAAAATTGTTATTTCCGGGAAGCTGGAGAAGTGCAGGATGTAGAATATAACGGACAGAAAAGTTCCAGTTATTACCTCAAAGGTAAAGTCCGTTTTATTGGTATTGCCGGGGTGCGGGACGATTTCGAAGGCTGGTTCTCCCGGGACAGCCGAAGAATTCCGTTAAAAGCGAAAATGAAAGCTTTTTTTGGTTCAGTAACCCTGGAGCTGGAAAGCGAAACCCTCCCTTTTTCGGCGAATGAATAAAGAAGGAAGAATCGTCCGTATCGGAAGATTTCCATAGATGTTGGACGTTCCCATTTCTGCATGAAGATTTTAGCCCCTTTCGAACGAAGGGGCATTTTTATTGGTAAATTTTAATCTGTTCCAACATTCTCTAAACTTGTGGGATCTGGGAACGCATGCGCACATCGTCCTTACCAGGATGACTGTTTCAGTTTCTTAATTATCTTCTAAATATTCTTTTCCCTCTGTGATTTCTGTATATCTGTGGTTTTAAAATTTAATTCAAAATTCTTAATTAAATCTGTTCTGTGTGTTCCGTCAGAAAAATCACCCTTCGTGAGCCACGATTTCCCACGCGAATGAACACCAACCTGCGGATGCTGAAAAAGGAGCTTTCTTTCAGGAAAAATTGATAGATTTTTTAGGGAAAATAAACTATATTGCGCAATAATGGTTTAGGTTAAAACAATGCAATCGAAGTTAGAAAAACAGAAACAAATTTTTCAATTGTTAAACCAGCAATTTTCTAATCTTCTGGAAGATATTTCCGGGAGCAATTCTACGGCACTGGCACCTCAAAAGCAACAGGAGGGGGAATCCAGCCAGATCCAATTGCTGGATAAGGTGTACAATTTTTACAAGAGTATTATTCAAAATATCAGCAGTGGATTGCTAACCCTGGATCTGGACGGCGAGATTACCTTTGCCAACCGAATGGCGGCGGATATGCTGGGATACGAAGTGAAAGATTTGCTGGGACGCTACGTTACCGATCTTTTCCCGGAAGATGAAGAAACCCGAAAATTTCTGAAATCCATGTTTATTCCCGGCAAGAAAGTGGATGAGAAAGAAATCGTTTTCCGGAAGAAAGACGGTTCCAACATCATCGTTGGAGTCAGTGCTTCACCCATCCATGATGAAAACAACAAATTCGATGGAGTTATTTTACTTTTCCGCGATTTAACGGAAATTCGGCACTTGAAATTGCAGGTGGAGCGCATGGAGCGTCTGGCGTTGTTAGGAGAGCTCTCTGCCGGAATCGCTCACGAAATTCGCAATCCGCTGGCGGGAATTAAGGCCGCTGCGCAGGTACTGGAAGAAAGTTTCGGTGCAGACGACTTCCGGAATCAGATTATTGCCCGAATTGTGCGGGAAGTGGACAAAGCGAATCGCCTGTTGCAGGAATTCTTCAAATTTGCCCGTCCCACCAAACCCAAACTCAATTTTCATGATATTGAAATGATTATCGATGGGGTGTACCTGCTTCTGGCCCCCAAAATGCAGAAACGCAACATTCAGTTTCAGGCAGACTTTGGGAGTAATGTTCCCCGGGTGTTTGTGGATGAAACGCAGATTGAACAGGTGATTTTAAACATCTTCCTCAATGCCATCGATGCCATGCCTAAAGGAGGCATTTTACGGGTTGCCACCTATCGCAAAAAACTTAAATTGCTGGATGAAGAAAAAGATCGTTTTCAAATTAATAAATCCGAAATCGAATATGTGCTGGTGGAAATCTCCGATACGGGAATTGGAATTCCCGAAGAGGAACTGGACAAAATATTCAATCCCTTTTACACAACCAAAACGGAAGGTGTGGGGCTGGGACTTTCCATTTGTAGCCGTTTAATTACAGAGAATGGGGGAAAAATTGACGTGACCAGTAAAGTTAATGAGGGAACTACTTTTGTTCTGGCGCTGCCCGCTTTTATTCACCATTAACGTATGTAAGCGTTGGAGGGGATATGAATCGTTTAAAACGACTGCTGATTGTGGATGATGAAGAAACATTGACGTTTAGTCTCTATCAAACGTTTATTAATTCGCCCATCGAGTGCGAAGTGGTCACCGCTTCTAACGGCCAGGAAGCGCTGGAGAAAATAGAGGAGGGACCGTTTGATGTAGTCATCACCGATATTGCAATGCCGGGCATTAATGGTCTGGATTTACTCTCCATGATTAAAGCGAAACATCCCGATACCCGGGTCATTGTCATTACCGCTTATGGGTCGGATGAACGGGAGGAGCAGGCTTACAAACGTGGCGCCGAGCGCTATGTGGAAAAACCGTTTGACCTGCGAGAAATCCGTGAAATGGTAACCAAAATGATTAGCTAATCTATGGTTTTAGTCGGAAATTTAAAAGATTTAAAATTAGCCAATATTATTCAAATCAATTGCATCGAGCGGAATGTTGCCCGGGTAACGGTCACCACTCCAGACCGCAAAGGCTATATCTATTTTGCAGAAGGGAAAATTGTGCATGCGGAATTTGATCCCTTTGTGGGAGAAAAAGCAGTGTACGAAATGCTGGCACTTACCGATGGTCAGTTTAAAGTGGAAGCAGGGATTCATGCCCCTTCCCAGACCATTACCCGCCCATGGAACTCCGTGGTGCTGGAAGGCTTACGTTTGATTGATGAGAAAAACCAGCAGGTTTCTCCTATTCCGGTGCAATGGTTCCAGATTATCTCCAGTTATCAGGGAGTAATTAATGTGGCGGTAGTGGATTTTAACGGACGCATTATCGAAGGAAAAATGCCCAACCAGAAAAAGCCGCTCGTCTTTACTTTTATCTGGTACAAAGTAAAAAAAATGCTCACCCTTTTTTATTCAGAAGATTTCCAGTATGCCTACATCCGAATCGAGGACCGATATTTCTTTATTTTTGAAGTAAAACCCAATCTGGTTCTGGTTGAAACAGAACTGGATATCGATATCCATCTTTTTGTCCTTCAGGTAAAAAAATTGCTTAAACGCGTGATCCGTTGAATAAAAGGAGAATGGTGTGCTTTTACCTCCGGGAACCGTATTACACAAGGATTTAAACACTTCATTTACCAATTTCGAAAAACTTCTTCTCGACCTGAAAGAAAATCGGTTTAGCGGATATCTGCATTTGAACTTCTGGGGATATGAGGGAATTCTGGTACTGGACAATGGGAAAATGATTCAGGGGTATAGCGTTGCGGAGCGGTTGTTGTTGTTGGGGGAAAAAGCCATTCTTAAAATACTGGAAAAAGCGCGAGAAAAGGACGGCACCATTGATGTGCATTTGCTGAGTAATGAAGTTGCTATTGGGCTGGCAGCAGTACTGGGAGCTACGCTGTTCCTGGAAGAGGAAAACGTGATTGGTGGGAAATTACCCCGGATTTTCTCGGAAATGGAGGAATCCGGTTTTACCGGTTACCTGGATATCGATTTTAGCAATAAGCGCGGATCGGCCACCGTTTATTTTCTGGACGGCGTTCCGGTGGAAGCTGTGATTATGTCCAATACCGGAAAACTGGTTTCGGGGGAGATTGTTTTTCAGAAAATCACCGAAATCTCCGAGCGAATTACCGGCTCGGTCAAAATATATCGCAATGCCCGGGTGGAAAACATTCGCGAAGATCAGCTCTTCATTTTCCCACACACTACCTCGGCACGCCTGGAGTTCTGGAATAAGGTCATTGAGCTCTTCCGGCACGAATTTACCCGGGTTGTGAAAAAGTTCGATTTCGATCAATTGTTTCAGAATTCCCGGGTAGAGGTGGGTCGCCAATTCCCCTGTTTCGATTCCATTGATATGGCATTTGTACTAAAAAAAGAAGAAGGCTTACAGGTACGGCGCATTATTCCCCTCCATAATTTTGAAGAGGGATTGCTTCTTTGCCTTTTTCTGATACTGGAAAAAATCCCTACCAGAAAAAGGAAAAAAATCAACCAGCACTGGATGATGGAACAACTAAAGCGGTTTATCCAGGAAAAAGACGAACTTTTACCGGAACCTGAAACAGTGTTGAAAAAAATTTTTCAGGGAGCTGAATGATGTTTCTGGAATATTTTGAGGATTTAAAGCGTGTAGATGGTATCCATTGTGTTGGGTTTTACGATAAAGAGCTCAATGTTATCGAACGCTGGAGCGCCCAGTACATGAGTGAAAAAATCTCCAACAGCATTCGTCAGGAGGTAGCGCAAATTTTTGCACTGAGCGAAGCGTACCTTCAACCGGCTCGAGAATTTGTTCTGGTTACCAGAAAGGAAAAAATATTCAGCCGGAGTTTTGACAGGTTTTATTTACTGATTCTGGCACAACTTAAAGTGGATATTCCTTTAATTCGCTTAATTACTTCTGTTGCCTGGGGGAAAATGCAAAAAGAGAAAAAAGTCCAGAAGTTTCTCCGTAAACTCCCTGCTCAATCCCCTGATTTCTTTTCGGAAGAAAATGTGGATGATGTGGAAGCAAAATATCTGGCACAATTGAATAACATGCAGAAGCCTTAAACATTTTATTCGGAGAAGATTGAAAATGATTTTTAAATAAAAACGAATAATGAGGAGTAAAAATCAAATAAAAACACCATTTTTTCGTTCTTTTTCCCCTTACATTTTACCCCTCCCCAACCAACACACGTAAAAAATTACCACCCTTGTTTCCACAAGATGAATGGCGGTATAAGATACGGTTTATTTCTTCATCGTGTAATCTGAGCAGGGTGAAAAGGTTCCTCTATCGGTCTTTCCTTCCAGGATTAAATAATTTTGCTTTTTTCCAGACCCTTCCCATTCAACGTTTATGAGTGAGGGCGAAAGGCTCTCTTATCCGAAGAACAGTGGTTAACAATTCGTTCTCTAAAATTGAAGAACACATCCTGGTTCGTGAGGTTCTTCTAAAAAGTTTCTGGAATGAGTTCCATATTTTAGTTTGAAGTGGAATAAAACTTTGTTATTTTATAGTAAGAAAGAATTTGATGCCCGTAATCGGTGGACTATGACAGAAGCGAACGGGAAATTCGAAATTTCAGATGACATGGTGTTCCGCCTGAGCGATAGAAAATCGCCCAAGGATGTGAAACTGCGGAATATTGAATGGGCGGTGATTATCCAATTGGATGGAGAGAAAACGGTTGAACAAATTGCCGAAATTCTGGCACTTTCGCCTATTGAAGTCGAAGACATTTTTTCCAATTTACTGCGGGAAGGATTACTGGAACTGGTGACTGTTTCAGCAAAAAAGCAAATTGTGGGAGCGGATGTTTTTCAGGACATTCAACAGACGCTCCGCAGTTATGTTGGTCCCATAGCCGATTTTTTGCTGGAGGATGCCCTGGATAAAATGAACAAGAAGGAGCAAAATTTCGATTCCACCTCTTTACCAACATTGATTGAGTTGTTGTCCATTAAAATTGACGATCCGGAAAAACAATTGGAATTTCAAACAGAAATATTTGAGAAATACAGAGATTTAATACTTGGTACAGTATGAAAAAACGATTTTTCTCTTTACGCTGGAAAATTACGCTGCTCATTATTTTTGCAACAGTTATCTTTAGTAGCATTACCTTGTATATTGCATATCGTTATGTCAACCGGACTATGACCAATGCGCTGGTGGAGCAGGGTAAAATTGTAGCTTCGAATATTGCCGAGCTTGCTGCAGAGAAATTGATTGAGGACGATGTGGTGGGTTTAAAAATATTAATTGAAAAATACCAGTATTTTTCCAATGTGGATTATGTGATTATTTCGGATTTTAACAATCGGATTATTACAGATACATTTAACGGAAACGTTCCGCTGGACATCCAGAATGGTCATGTTTTCGAGAATAACTCCGATAATAAATTATCTATTGCAGTTCTTTACAATCCCACAACAAAATTGTGGGATTACGATATTATGAAACCGATAAAAGAAGGATTGCTGGGCTTTGTCCGGGTAGGGATGAATAAATCCTACATCGATCGCGAAGTGCAGAGAGTGGTTGTGAATCTGGGAGTTTTCTTTTTAATTGGCACATTTTTAGCTGTTATTATCGCCATATTAGTGATTACCTTTCAGGTAAGTCGGCCTATTGCTTATTTAACGGATGCGGCTCATAAAATTAGTATGGGCGAGCTGGAAAAACCCATTAAATTAAATGTAAAGAACGAAATTCAGATTCTGGCCGAAGCGATTGAACGAATGCGATTGAGTTTGAAGATTTCCATAGAGCGATTACAAAAGCGTTAATTTGTGAAAAATCAACACAGTATGTAAAAGGAAAATAAAGGGGAACCCCATGGTTCAAGTAAAAAAGATGAAAGATGGAAGCCGTCAGGTCATTTTAACTGCCCAGCAATTCGACGAAATTACCAAGGTTCTTTCGGAGCTGGCGGCAAAAACCAAAGCATCCACAATTCTTTTAGCGGATATGAGCGGTCAGCTCATTACCCAGCGTGGAAATACGGACGATATTAATACAGCCATCCTCAGTGCCTTGGCTGCCAGCGACTTTGCCGCAACCTCCGAAATGGCTAAGCTGGTAGGCGAAGACGCCAAGTTTAAACTGCTCTTTCACGAAGGGGAAAAGCGCAATGTTTATCTTTCCAACGTGGGGGATAATTTTTTCCTGGTGGTGGTGTTTGATGTCAGTGTAACGCTGGGTCTGGTGCGAATTTACACCAAAAAAGCGATCCAGAATCTGCTGAAAATTTTCCGCGAATCCGAAGAGGGTGAAGATGCCAGCAAGATCATCGATAAAGATTTTACCAGCATGTTGGGCGATATTCTGGATGAATCTTTCAAATAATCTCGGGTTGAATTAAAAAGCAAAGAGGAACAGGAATGTTTATAAATTGGGCGCTTCAGGAGATTAACCTGAAAATTGTGTATTACGGACCCGGAATGAGTGGAAAAACCACCAATCTGGAGTACATTCATCGGAAGCTGGATCCCTCGCTTACCGGAGAACTGGTTACCTTAAAAACAAAAGAAGATCGAACCATCTTTTTTGACTTTATGCAAATTGAAGTGGGACGCATTAAAGGGAAAAAACCCAAATTTAATCTCTACACTGTTCCGGGACAGGTATACTATGCCTCCAGCCGTAAAATTATTTTGAACGGTGTGGATGGAATTGTGTTTGTTGCCGATTCCCAGCGCGACCGCATGGAAGGCAACATCGAAACCCTGCTGGATCTGGAGAAAAATCTGATGGAATCCGGTCATTCCCTGGAAAGTTTCCCCTGGGTTATTCAGTACAACAAACGGGATTTACCCAATGCGGAATCAATCCAGGTGCTGCAAAAGAAGTTGAATTTCTTCAACGTTCCTTCTTTCGAGGCTATTGCCATCAAAGGAATTGGCGTGTTCGATACGCTAAAGGCGATTATTAATCTGGTGGTACAACACGTTCAAAAACAACTTTAAACCCGTTCCTTTTTTTGAGCAAAATAAAAAGGCTATCCTCCTTTGGGGATAGCCTTTTTATTTTTTAGAAACAGGATGTTTACCGTTTTGTTATTTGGCCGCTTCGCCTTTTTCTGCCCACACCTGCACCAGATTCACGATGGTTTCCACCGCCTTTTCCATATCCTGAAGCGAAATCCATTCCTTTTTACTGTGGAAATTGTGTCCACCGGTAAAGATGTTGGGGGTAGGCACACCCATGTAGGAGAGCCGGGCACCATCGGTACCGCCGCGGATGAGACTTTTCTTCGGTTCCAGACCGCTGCGCCGAATAGCCTCCTCGGCATATTCCACCACAAAAGGATATTTGTCCAGCACGTAACGCATATTGCGGTAGGACTCCTCCACATCGAACTTGGCGTTGGCTTTGGGGTAATCCAGCATCACTTCGTTAAGAATATTCTCCAGCAGTTTCTCTTTTTCCTTAAGTCCTTCCACGGTGAAATCCCGCATCAGGAATTTAATGACCGTTTCTTCCACACTGCCGGTAAGGGCGTGGGGATGGATGTATCCCTCGCGCTTCTCTGTGGTTTCCGGGGACATGGTGTAGCGCGGCAATCGGCTAATAATATCCGCGGCAATCTTAATACCGTTTACCAGTTTCCCTTTGGCATATCCGGGATGCATGTTCACGCCGTGGATGGTGATGGTGACCGTATCGGCACAAAAGGTTTCATCTTCTACTTCCCCGGCGCTTTCTCCATCGATGGTGTAAGCATAGCGCGCACCAAATTCGTTGATATCAAAGTACTTGGTGCCAGTACCTACTTCTTCGTCCACGGTAAAGGCAATTTTAATTTCTCCGTGGGGAATTTCGGGATGGTTTACCAGGTACTCCAGAGCGGTCATGATTTCTGCCACGCCTGCTTTGTTGTCGGCACCTAACAGGGTTGTGCCATCGCTGGTGATGATGTCGTGCCCGATGCAGTTGCGCAGAGCAGGGTCGTTTTCCGGGGTAAGCTTCTGGCTTTCGTCACCCGGAAGGACAATTTCTCCTCCCTGATAATTTTTGTGCAGCACCGGTTTTACATTCGCCCCGCTTACCTCCGGCGAAGTATCCACATGGGCAATAAATCCAATGGGGGGCACTTTTACCGGATGATCCTTGGGCAAATTGGAAGGAAGGGTTGCGAACACATAGCCATGTTTGGTTAAATGCACATCCTGTAATCCCAGTTCTTTGAGTTGTTCCACCAGTAGCCGGGAGAGGTTTAATTGCTTCTCGGTACTGGGATATGTGTCAGAATTCTCGTCGGATTGGGTATCGATCTTCACGTAGGTAAAAAATCGCTCCAGCAGATGATCCGTGGGTATTTGCATGGTAACCTCCTGTTATTCTTTTTATTCAGTTATGTTCGGAATAAGATAAAAATGAAACCTCCCGTCTAAAACTGCTTTTTGAAATATTGAAATTTGCCCCCTTTGTTCGTAAATTTAAAAGGTGATGAAAATAGTTCCGTTATTCTGTAACGAAACTTTCGGTGGAAGGAGCACGTAAACATTTTTGTTTAAAATAGAGGAGACCATCATGGAGATTTTGGGATTATTATTACTCATTCTTTTATTGATTGGCGGAGTGAAACTTCTTGCCCTTACCATAAAAATTAGCATGTTTTTATTGATTCTCCCGTTGATGCTCATTCTGGGATTGAGCCTTTTGTTGACTTACTCGATTCTGGGAGTTGCGCTTCTTCCCTTATTGGGAGGGCTGTTAGTTCCTTTAATTCCGGTAGTGCTGGTTATCTGGGGAATCATTTTGATTATTAAATCGTTCGCCTGAGGTAACTTCTTTCGGGAAATGGAATTTTCTGAAACGTTAATCGTATATTTTTTTCCGGAATCCATATTAAATTTTCAACGATACCCTCTTTCCTCACAACCGAAGAAAAAATATTTCAACGAAATGGGAAATTAGTTCCGCAATTACCTTCCTGTAAAAACTACATTGAAATTTTTGTTTTTAATGATTTCCCATTTTTTCGGGAAGGAATCCCGGGAGGATTTTTTGTGAATCCCCTTTCCGGGCGTATTGAGGGATTATCGGAGGGTTTAACGGATTTTGGTTAATAATACCGCTTCCGAATTTCCTCAATAATTTGCCGGGCTGCTCGATGGACGGATGGGCTGAGTCCTTCGCCCACAGCCACCACTTCCGGCTGCACGCCGATAAGATGAAGTTCCGCCTGGCGGAAGTGGGGATTGAGGGCATCCAGTAAGCGGATAGCTTCGATTGCGGAAAGCTGGTGGGCTGCCTGGCTCTCTCCCGGCATTTTTAAAATAGCATCCCGGTCGAAATAGCGAATCGTTCCGGGCGAGGCTCCCATCTCCACGGCATCCACAAACACCACGCGCTGGTGTTGTTGGAAATGAGAGAGAATCTTCAAGACGTCGCTGCCGCAGTTGGCCAGCGTAATGTGAGCAGGGCGAGGCATTTTCCGGAGTTGTTCAATCACAAAAACACCCACCCCGTCATCCCGCATCAGGGAGTTCCCCAGACCCACGATGAGGGTTGCCGATTTTACGGTTGCTGGCGATGGCTTGCCCATATTTCCATAATCCTGGTGCTTAATTCCTGAATGGTCTGGTAAACCGGGCGGGAGAGTGATTCTCCCAGAGAAGTTTGCTGCGGCTGAATTCCCAGACAAACATCCTCTGCCGGTTGGATGGTGTTAAGGTATTTAAACAGAAGTTCCAGAGAGAAGTTGTGGGTGGATATGGCATAATGGCCAATTTCCCGGGAAGAAAACAGGCGCCATTCTCCCGGTGTTCCGTTAAAATGAACGATGTCCACCCACAGCCGGTTGGTGCAGGGTACCGCCGTGATTTTGTTCAAATAATTTTCGGGATTTCCACCCACCAGCAGCGTTGCAGGGTAGCCCTGTTTCTGCAGCAAACCAACCAGTTCCAGTCCGGCAGCATCATCTCCCCGCAAAGTATTCCCTATCCCGATAATAAGCGGCTCCTGGCGGATCAGTGTTTCCAGTGTAGTAAAATGCTGATGCATCCGTTTCCAACCGATGAAATGAACGGGTTCCCGGAACAATGAAGAATTCAGAAAGTCGATGCTCCTGATTAACTGTTCTGGGAATCCGACGTTACATTCTTCCGCATATTCCGGAACTCCGGTTACAACTTCCGGAAAAATATGACAGATATTGCCCGGAAAAAAGAGAATTTCTTCCCGGGTATTTTCATCCCAGGAATTGTACCTCCCTGGGACACGCTGTTTATGTCCAATGAAGGTCGGGGATGGTGGGAGGAAATTGGTGTGTAAAAGAAAACAGACCAGAGGGCGGGAGTGTATCCTTAATACAAGAGGCTGTGTGAAAATGTAGTGTCAATAGAATATTTATTCATTGTCATCTAAAGAAAAATATAGCCCCGAGCTTCCAGCTCGGGGAATTCAAGGCCCAAACTACAAATTGGGCTTTAGCCCAATTTTAGGCTAAAGCCTGATTATAGGAGAAGGGATTCAGTATTCCACGAGCTAAAAGCTCGTGG
>JALWDQ010000123.1:0-1684 GCA_027039625.1 Calditrichia bacterium
TCGATCCCACAAAAACCAGTTACCAGGAGTTGTTAAACGTTTTCTGGAGGAATATCGATCCCACTAATCCGCTGGGACAATTCTCCGACTACGGTTCCCAGTACCGCACAGCCATTTTTTATCATAATGAAGAACAGAAACGTTTGGCGGAGCAATCCAAACGCGCACTGGAAGCCTCGGGGAAATTTGATAAACCCATCGTAACCCAGATTTTACCCGCCGGTGAATTTTACCCCGCAGAAGAGTACCACCAGGAGTTTTACCGAAAAAATCCACTGCGGTATTACAATTACAAGGTTGGCTCCGGACGAGCGGGATTTATCAAGAAGGTCTGGGGAGATTCTTCTCAATCTTCCGGGAACAAACCCTGATTTAGGTACTGCTGGTGTTGGGCATCTGGGCGCTTTCCACCCTCTCCAACTATGGTAAGTATTCTCCATGAACAACTTAAACTTGTTCCTTCCCGGGGGCAGTTTTTCTTCTAATCTGCCCCAATTGAGAGAGCAACATTCCGGTAAACATCAATACGCAGCCGGTAAATTCCCGCAAGCTGAGGTGTTCGTTCAATAATAAAAATCCGCCCACCACGGCAAACACAGATTCCAGGCTAAGAATAATGGCAGCATGGGAGGGATGTGCTTCTTTTTGACCCACAATCTGCAGAGTATAGGCAATTCCCACAGAAAGCACACCAGCGTACAAAATGGGCACCCCCGCTTGCTGAATTCGTAACCATACCACCGGTTCCGTGAGAAAAGCAATGACAAAGCTCAGCAGAGAGCACACTGCAAATTGTTTCAGAGCCAGTTCAATTGCACCGATGCGGGGAACCAGTCCATCGATTATTTGCACATGCATTGCCCAGAAGAAAGCACTGCCCAGCACCAGCAGATCCCCTTTCTGCATGGTAAAGCTTTCGGTGATGCTGAGCAGATACAATCCCACCACCGCCACCAATGCTCCGAACCAGGTGGCAACCGGGGAACGTTTGCCTTGCAAAACACCCAGCAGGGGAACCAGCAAAACGTACAATCCGGTAATAAAACCGCCTTTCCCGGCAGTGGTGTAAACCATTCCGGTTTGTTGCAATGCCGCACCTGCGAAAAGGACAAATCCTGCCAGCACCGCAGCGTACCAGCGGAATTCCCGGGGAAGAGTTACACGCTTTGCGTGTGGTTTCTTGTTTCGTCGATAAAGATAAAGCGGAACCAGCACCAATGCCCCCAGGGCAAATCGCAATCCGTTAAACAAAAAGGGCCCGATAAATTCCATCCCTACCCGCTGCGCCACAAAGGCAAATCCCCAGATGGCAGATGCCAGTAACAGAAGCAAATCCGATGTAAGAGTTCTGGTTTTCATAATCGCACGGGAAATATCCCATTGAGGAAAAAAGTACCCGGTAATGGATGCTTCTCGCTTCCCCGGAAAAAAAGAGTTTTCTTCGTAACCTTCTTCCAGTAAAATGTAATAAGCCAACCGGACTATCGGTTCATTTCGGCTTCCACTTCTTCTACCGTTTTGGGAATGGGTTTACCCAGCACACGATGTCCTTTCTCAGTCACCAGCACATCATCCTCAATACGAATACCGCCAAAATCTCGATACTCCTCCACTTTATCGTATTGAATAAACTCCCGGAACTTCCCGGCGGCTTTCCACTGGTCAATCAATTCGGGAATAAAAT
>JALWDQ010000124.1:0-11431 GCA_027039625.1 Calditrichia bacterium
ATATTTCCTTTAAAAGCAGTTTTTTCTCAGGGTAAACTATCGGCATGCGTTCCCTGAGCTTTATATTGTAAAGTGCTTAAATGCTTCGAAATTTAATCAGATTACAAAAAAAATCCCCTCTGCACCAGGCGAAGAGGGGATTAGTTAGAATTTATTCCGTTAATTCGGTGAGCGCTTTAATGTATTGTAATCGTTCGTACAACTCCGGTTCTTTTTGTTTACTCAGGCTTAACAGGCCACGGAAATCGGAAAGTCGTGAATAGCCTTTGCGTTCCATCCAATCCGTTAGCTCATTTAACATTTCCCGGATGCGGGTAAAGCCATTTAAATAAATGGTGGAGGCAATTTCCACTGTTTGAGCTCCCGCCAGCAAAAATTTAATTAAACCAGTTCCATCGTGAATGCCGGTGTTGCCCACCAGATCGCAATTTACCCGATTGTAAAGCACGGAAATCCAGCGCAGGGAGCGGTGGAGCTCATCGGGATGGCTGTACGGATTCCGTCCCGTAACTTTAAGTTCTTCGATGTCGATATCCAGTTGGTAGAAGCGGTTGAAGAGCACCAGGGCAGAGGCACCCGCCCCGCAAATTTGGTTGGCAAAACGGCTTAGGGAAGTGAATTGGCAACCAATTTTCACCGATAACGGGATTTTGACCGTTTCCCGGGCGGTTCGTACAATGGAGATGAATTCTTCTTCAATTTGCTGGGGTGTCATTCCGGGATCGATGGGCATCAGAGAAAGATTGAGTTCGATGGCATCGGCACCCGCTGCTTCAATTTGCCGGGCATAGTTTACCCACCATTTGGGAGTCTGGCAGTTGATGCTGGCGATTACCGGGATTTGAACGCTGTTTTTGGCCTCTTTTATGATTTCAAGGTAATGATTGGCGCCATATTGCAGCGATAATTCATGAATGATGTACTCGTATTCCTCCGGATGGGAACTCCAGGTGTCAGCATCTGATTGGCCCATTTCCTCCCGGATGGCTTCCTCAAACAGGGAACGCATTACCACTGCTGCGGCACCCGCTTCTTCAGCTTCTCTTATTCCATCTACATTCTGAGTTAAAGTACTACTGCTCACGATGATAGGATTTTTTAACCTGAATCCCAGATAATCCACACTTAAATCTACCATTTTGCCTCCTTACGTACCTATCGTATTTGACACAAATCATCAATTTATTTCAGAATTTCAAAGAAAAAGTTAAAAATGTCAAGCTAATTATTAAAAAACGTACTTTATTCTGTAAAAAAACAGTACCTTAAATTTGCTGAACTATCTGGAAATAGTTATTTTAAAGCTGAACATGCTGGAGAATTTAAAGGAAAGGTTTTTGGGTAGTTTATGATATAAGGTTTTAATGTGACTTAGCTCTTTTTTCTTAAAAGAAAATGTGTGTATATTTCCCCGTGAAGGA
The DNA here is from genome assembly GCA_027039625.1 of Calditrichia bacterium. Classification (GTDB taxonomy): domain Bacteria; phylum Calditrichota; class Calditrichia; order RBG-13-44-9; family RBG-13-44-9; genus JALXCH01. The sequence continues at coordinate 1,422 of JALWDQ010000124.1, forward strand.
GAAACGGATAAATTTCAGGAAACTAAAATGAAAAAACTAACCTGGTTCTGGTTTATTTTAATTCCGATATGGTTGGGGGCAACGGGAAGTCCAATTCCCAACAGTTCGCACAATGAGTATGTGCGAAGCAACGAAAGCAAGATGGTATGGTTTCAGGGGGATTGGTACTCCATTGTGCCATTAAGCGGGCCCGCCTGGACATTAATGAAATACGATGGAACGCAATGGAGCAGTATTCAGGTACTCGAAAATCAGGGTAAGCGAATACCGGACATGGTGGTAGATGCCCTGAATCGAAAATTGTTCATTCTTTTTCCATATGTGAAGAAACTGTATCGTTTTTCCTGGCAAAACAATACTTGGGAAATGGATTCGGGATTTCCGGTAACCATTAGTGGTTTGCAGGATGTTTCGAAAAGTGAGCCTCCTTGCCTGGCGCAGGCCCGGGATGGTGATTTATTCATCGCTTATATGATTAACTATGAAGTGCGGGTATTCCACAGTAGCGATATGGGCGTTACCTGGAATAGTTCTCCCTATGTGATTGCTACTTCCTCTGCTGTAAGTGACGGATTGGTGGATGCCAGTTCTTTTTATTATAACGGAACCAATTATATGGGAATTTTTGTGGCGGAAAATTCCAGTAACGATTATCGTTTTTTCCGCATTGCGGATAGTGATGATCCCTCTCAGAATTCCAACTGGACGGAAGAGACTCTACCGGGGAATTACCATTCGGACAATCACGTAAGCATGGTACGCGATATAGATGGAAATTTGTTCTCGGTGGTGAAGTTGGGTACCGGTGAATCTGCTACATTTGTGCTTTTTAAACGAACCAGTAGCACCGGAAATTGGAGCGATTACCTTATTTATTGTAGTGGTTCCGTTAATACCCGTCCCTCGGTGTGCATTGACGAAATTAACGACCAGGTGAATATTTTTGCGACTGTGGATTCGAAAATACAGAGGGCGATTACCTCTAAAAACAGCCCTTCTTCCATCGGAAGTGGGGATTGGAGTGTGGTTCTGGATAACGGTAGTGATGATTTTAACAATGTCTCTGTCTCCTATCAGCAGCATAATAGTTCCAGCGAAATTCTGGTGTGTGGATTAAATTCCTCTCAAAGTAACGTCTGGTATAATGTGTTAAATATTAATTATTCCTGGCCAGATGCCCTGATTATTAGTGAGGTGAATAGTAAATCAAATATAAATGCTTCCTATGTGGAATTGTACAACCGTAGTGATTCGCCGGTAAACCTTGGGAATTACATACTTAAATATTTTAACAATAATGCCAGTAGTGCCACGGGTAGTTACCATTTGTCCGGTACGCTTGTAGAGCATGAATATTGGGTGCTGGCGCGGGACCGCAATGCCTTTTATAGTGAATATGGGTTTTATCCCGATGCCGAAGATGCCAATTTTTTGTTTGATGGAGGGCGAGATGGCATTGGATTATACAACACTTCTGGCGGGGAAGAATTAATCGACCAATTCAACAATCTCGAGGGGTTAAAAACGGAATGGAGTGCTAACCAGCTTTTTTATCGGGATATGATGGATAATAACGGATCGCTTGTTGGGCAGGATTATTGGGCGATGGGAGCGAATCAGGATGGTACGCCGGGTGGGGATAACGACCAGTCTTTACCGGTTAACCTGCTTTCTTTTGAGCTGTCGCTGAAAAATGGTGGGGTATGGCTGGAATGGAAAACCGCTTCAGAACTTGAGAACGATCGGTTCCTTATTTATCGGGAAGAACCCTCTGTCTCGAACGTGCCTCAATTAATCGGTACTTTGCCCGGTGCCGGAAATGATCCTTTTGGCAGGGAATATTCTTTTTTCGATGTTAACGTAGAACCCGGAAAAGTGTATGTGTATTGGCTGGCCAGTCAGGATTTCGATGGAACAATTCATGAGTACCAGCTCCGGAGACAAATCCGGATTCCCAAAATTGATAAATTTGTTTTGAAACCTGCCTATCCTAATCCTTTTAACCAGGCAGTGCGCATTCCTTTTCAGCTTCCTGAAAGTAGCCATTTGCGGATTGTAGTGTATAATTTGCGAGGTCAGGAGATAAACATACTGCTCGATCGCATTATGGATGCCGGGGAACATTCGGTTTTCTGGAATGGGCAGAATCATTTCGGGCAATCCGTAGCCAGCGGAGTGTACTGGATTGTGGTTAATTATCATGGGAAAAAATATACCCAAAAAGTGGTGTTGATTCGATAATCAACTTACATGAACCCCGGAGGAGGGGAAAAGTTAAGATCCGCTTTGTGTGGGGGGAGGAATGTTCCATTCCGCCAATTGGGGCAAAGCCTGGCAATTAATGAGCAGAATTGCATTATTAGAGCGCTTTTTCGTGTGAACTGAGGTTGATGATAGAGGAAATGTTGTTCTGGGTACCAGTGTTGCTATCTTCTGTTTGGCAGATTCCTTGAATAGTTGGAAAATTTTTAGTGAGAGGGTTCAGAAAACATTCATTACTCTATTTCGATTTCTCGGAGAGTTTTTTACTAAGAATGGAGCAATACTTATCCACCTTCCAAGTGCAGGAACATAATACCGTCCCGGATTAAACCAATCCCAGCCGGTCTCGCTGTCTCTTTCCTTCCCCGTAAACTTCTCCTTCGTCTCGCTGCCGCTCTGGTAATCCCTGCCGGGCATTAGCAGTCCAAAGGGGTAATCCAACGGGATGCCTTCGGCATAGTCATGCGCTTCTACCACTGTGCCGGAGGAATTTACCACCGCCCGGGTGGAGCCTAAATGATCCTTAAGATAGTAGAATTTACTCCCACTGCCTGGTTCATAGCGCCCCACCACGCAGTTGGCAAGAATATTCCAATACTCTCCTGATGGTATCGCGTTGCGATACCATTCCATCCTTTACTACTGCTACGGACTGATTACCGTTCTGAATGTAATATTACGGTACTTAACTAACATTTTTTTGTTAACTTACCATATTGTTATCTAAATTCTATCGGAAAATTAATTTTCCACTTCATTTTCTTCCGATTAATCATAGCCGGTGAACATTTGTAAGAAAGAGCTGTCTTTATGGCGAATGGATTTAATCGCTCATCATCAGATCGAATAACTATGGCTTCAACAATATTTCCGAATGTGTCTATCAAACATTCAACCCAAACGGTTCCCTTAACTTTTAATTTACGCAATGAATCCGGATAGATAACTTGAGCTCGTTGAATAATCTTGGGCCGAATAAATTCAGGTTCAACTATAGTCACATGATCTGAATTCAGATTGTCTTCCATTCCATCCTGCTTTTGATATTTATAACACATTGAAAATAACAATAATAATATCGTTATTAATACATAATAATACTTCATGACTATCTCGATTAAAATTTAATTAGAGGATAAAAACGACTAATAGGTGGATTTTGGATTAATATAGGTTGTAATTGATTATAATTGGGTGGATTTGGTGGATTAAACGCACTTTGAAGGAATGTTCTTGTAGCAGTATTAAAAGCTTTTTGATTAAATGATTGCGACATTAGTAACAAATTGTAGGCCCTATTAAATTCCTCACTACCACCAAAAGGAGAGATAAATGTTCTGTTTATTTGAAAGTAAATATGCTCCTCAAATAAACGAGCTCCCACTTCAAAAGCAGTGGAATTTATCAAGTCCATGTTTTCGTGTTGATAACCATGAAATAATTCGTGCGCAAGTCCATAGAGATTAGAAGGATCAGCAACATTTAAATTACCTCCACTTCCTTGTTGCACCGCATTTGGTTTATAAACTCCTCCATATTGCCCACTCAATCCTAAATTGTAATTAGCTATAGAGCCCGTAAGAGTTGTTAAAATAGTATTTCCACTTTTAATTTTATTCAACTTGTTTAATGTAGCCACCAGTTTAGCAATCTCTTCATAACTTCCTTCATATTTCATACCCTGCGTATACAGCAATCGCTGCTCATTGCCTTCTTCATTTTCATAGACAATCCATATACTGTCTCCATTTACATCAATGAAATTTATCGGATTATTTGCTGCATATTGATATGGCGATAACGATGGATATTCATCCGCAAAGCGATCCGGTGAGGGAAAACGCCCGAACACTGCCATTAATGGTCTGGCGCCAAGATGATAGGCACTTCTTTCCTCATCCCATTCCTTCCCCATAAACTTCTCCTTCGTCTCGCTGCCGCTCTGGTAATCCCTGCCGGGCATCAGCAGGCCAAATGGGTAATAGTCATGAGCCTCTACCACTGTACCGCTGCTGTTTACCACCGCCCGGGTGGAGCCCAGATGGTCTTTCAGATAATAGAACTTCTCGCCGCTCGCTGCTCGTCTGCCCACCACACCATTGGCAAGGATATTCCAATATTTCACCGTACCATTCTCATACACCGCCACCGTCTGGTCGCCGTCTAAAATATAGTGCTCAGCGTTTTGGCTGCCAATTTTTTTGTAGACCCGCTGCCCTCCTGTGTTGTACAGATAGATAATATCGCTAAGGTCGCTCCGTTCGATGAACATAGGCAGGTTGCGCGGGTCATACTGAATATGCCGGAAGCGGTAGCTGCCGTTTTCCTTCACAGACACCACATTCCCGTTGGCATCGTATCCAAATTCGGTATCTTCCGCATCCCAGTCTTCCGGTGTAGGCGCCACTGCGTCTGCCACACTTTGTAACCGGTTATTATTGCCGTATTGGTAAGTCAGGTAATCAATGCTGGCATCGTTTTCTTTCTTGCGTTCTAATGCCAGTATATTTCCGTTGCCGTCATATTGGAGCCCGGTTACATCAAAGCGAGCCGGGTTCTGCCAGCCGCCGGCGTAATAGCGGTAGTCGGCGGAGAGCAGTTGCTTGCGCGGGTCGTAGGTGTAGTCGTAGCGGTATTTCTTCTCGTTGGGTAACTGCGGAGGATTGGCGTTATAAAATGTGGCGCTCTGGATGTTGCCATCGGCATAGTAATCGTAATGGGCGGCAAAGGGATGGGGCAGGGTGTTTATGTCGCTAATGTCGGTCAGCCAGTCGCGAATGTTATACTGCAAGGGAATATCCAGCATGAACTGATCAGTTGAGGTTTCTTTAAACGCCAGCCGCACTGGCAGTCCCGCCGGGTTGTATTCCTGCAGCCAATCCGCCAGCATCGGTTGAGTTGCCGTGGTGGCGGTGTACACCCGCTGCAGCTCATCCCTTCCGCCATAGGCATACCAATGGTGGAAGCTTTCCGAACCCTGCTGCACCTGCACGTGGGTCAATTTTCCCTGCCGGTCGTATTGGTAGTTGTAGGTAGTGGGATTGTTTAATCCCGGTGTGAAGACGTATTTGGCTTCCACCAGCCCGTTTTTGTTGTAACTGAACAGGGTGATTTGCCATGCATCCTGCAGCCCGGCAAGATCGGGATTGATACGGGCCCGGAACTCGCTGCCGCTTCTGGCATGGAAGCCGGGCTGCAGGCGAATCTGGCTGCCGGCTTTAAATACCACATCGGCGCCGCTTTCGATGGTTACATTGCTTCCGGTTGTCAGGTTGTTTAACACACGAAAGGTTTGCGGGTTGGTGGCGGAGATAGTGATATTTTCCAGCAGCAGGTCGTCTCTGGTGTTTCCGGTTATTTTATAGGCATTAGCGGTTAAACGCCCGGTGGTGTTGTTCAGGGTAATGCCGCTGTAATCATACAGGTTCCAGGGATACTGATTAGGCAGGGTGGGCGAATCGTAATGGTTGAGGCTGATCCAGTTGTCGGCATCGTCCTCAAAAGCAGGGTAGTTCTGCGTTCCATCCAGATTGTCAAAATCTGCTGAAGCTTCTCCCTGCACCCGTTCCCGACCGGCAAAGTCGTAGGTGGTGAAGCCAACTACCCCGCGTTGCTGTTGATTGGCATCCTGACGGAAGCGAAGGTTGCCCAGGGCATCGTATTTGTACCTTACCGTTCCAGCATCGGGTGTGGTCTGGGCGGTCAGTTGTCCTAATGTATTATAATTATAAGTAAATTTCCAATCGTCGGGATTCGAACCAGCGGGCGGTGCAAAGTAATTTGGCGGAAACACTTCAACTATATTTCCCCTTCCGTCGTACTTAAAATAAGTTTCTACCGTTACCTGCTGCCCCTGTTCGTTAAGTTTAAATTCTCGTTGCAGCTTTTTTCGCCCTTCTTCATCTTCAAAAAGGATCACATGGTTGCCCACTTCATCGGTGGTGGTAACTTTACGCCAGACGACAAGATTATCCTGTTGATAAATCTGCGGCAGTTCATCTTTTGCCCTTACGTATTGGTAATCATAAAAATTGGAATTGGAAGGCGTTTTGGGTCCCGGGAAATCCACTTTCATCAATTGCTCATCTAAAAGGGAATTGTAGTGGTTTTCCCGAAAGCGGTCGGTTAGGGAACCGGTATGGTTTCCGTTTTCATCCCGGTAGGGGTAATCCGGGTCGTAAGCCGGCCGGCCGGATTGGGCAGTCTTTTTATAGGGTTTGTAAAGCTTCTTCTCCCTGCCGCTTTCATCGCGCTCAATGGCGGTGTAATAATCGTATCCGGTATTTCCTGCGCCTGTTGTGCTGGTATCCTCCACGGTCTGGATCAGCCGGGCGCTACCGTCGTAATATTCATAAACATCGGCATATCGAGTACCAGTAAAATAAGACCGCTTTTTGATGAAATTGGGATTGGCAGGGTCGAAGGACGTTCCCGGCTGCCGGGAGTATTCATAAGCGTATTCGTGGGTCAAGGCCTGGTAGGCGTCTTTCACCCCGGTCAGGCGGCCGAAGTTGTCAAAAATGTGTTCAAAGACATTATCGCTTTCATCGGTGTATTTGTTCGTGCGGTAAAAGCGGGTGTCATAATCGAATTCTTTTTCCAGGTTATTCAAACGTACTCCCGTTAAATAATTATGGGCAAAGTCATTCTGTGTGTCGCTATTGACAAGGTTTTTGGTGTTGTCCCCATAGAAAAGTTCCAGTTGCTCTCCGTTGGCGTCTTCCACCACAATGGGTTTTCCATATTTATATTGCACAATTCGATACTTTTTCTGCCAGCGGGGATCTGGCGTATTTCCGCCGTTCCAATTGTTAAAAGCCGGCGGCGCAGTTAATTCTTCTTCGGTATTCAACTGATAATGCTCGCGAACTTTCCAAACGGTTTCCAGATCATTGGGCCATTTGGGAACCTGGTGGTATGTGTAAATGTCAGAAGCTTCCAGTATAAACTGCGGTATGGCGTCCATATTCCCTAAAAACGTTTAAATCTTTATGACGAAACTCCCCCTTCTTGAATGGAACGGTATTAATTATATGTTTTAAACTTTATATACTATAAAAATAATAGGAAATCAAGTAAAAAATTCAGTTTTTAGCTCAAATTACAATTCCCCCGAAAGGATGTTCCTTTGGGGAAATTAGGTAGTTGGAAAATTAGTATATTTTAAAATTGGTGCTGAAGTTAAGGATTATTTCCGCCCTGCTTCGGAATTTAACTAACATTTTATCCATACCCACAAAATTTCTCACTTTAATCTTCAATTTTCATTAGGCATCCACTGAAAATGTTTTTAAATTAGTTGCTTAAAATTTAATTCAATTTAAAAGAATACAACGGATTACCACAAAACGGTGCTAAAATGGAAGAGAAAATTCAACAAATCAAATCGGAGTTCGAGAAAGAAGCAGGGCAGGTGAAAGACGTCCAGGCGTTTGAAGCCCTGCGGGTGAAATACCTGGGACGCAAGGGACTGGTGCAGGGGCTTTTTAAGCAGATGAAAGACATCGCACCGGAAGACCGTCCCCAATTCGGTAAGCTGATTAACGAACTGAAACAATTTGTGGAAACGCGCATCAACGAACTGAAACCGCAATTCGCGCAGCGCAAGCGCAAAGAAACGCTGGATCTTTCCCTGCCGGGACGCCGCCCTCCCGTTGGCAAAAAACATCCCCTCACTCAGGTGCTGGACGACATCAAACGCTTCTTCCTGGGACTGGGATTTACCATCGCCGATGGTCCGGAAGTGGAAACCGATTGGTACAACTTCGAGGCGCTGAATATTCCCAAAAATCATCCGGCGCGGGATATGCAGGACACCCTGTACATCACCGAGGATATTCTGCTGCGTACCCACACCTCACCGGTGCAGATTCGTACCATGATGAGCCAGCAGCCGCCGGTACGCATCATCGCTCCCGGACGGGTTTATCGGCGCGACACACCCGATGCCAGCCATTCCCCCTTCTTCCATCAGGTGGAAGGGTTGGTGGTGGACAAAGGCATCAGTTTCGGAGATTTAAAAGCAGTGATTGAAGAGTTCGCCCGATTCATGTTTGGGGAGGACATCCACGTGCGCTTCCGGCCCAGTTTTTTCCCTTTCACCGAACCCAGTCTGGAGTACGATTTTAACTGTGTCTTTTGCCGGGGTAAAGGGTGCAAAGTGTGCAAGTACAGCGGTTGGATGGAAATCTCCGGAGCCGGAATGGTCGATCCCAACGTTTTTAAAGCAGTGGGTTACGACCCGGAAGTGTACACCGGATATGCTTTCGGTATGGGGGTCGATCGGATTGCCATGCTGCGTTACAGTATTGATGATATTCGCCTCTTCTTTGAAAACGATATGAGGTTTCTATCTCAATTTTAAGGTATGTTCATTTAAATGATTGTTTGCAATTGAAAATAAAGGTACCATCATGAAGATTTCATTCAACTGGCTTAAGGATTATCTGATCCTCACTGAAGACCCGTATCAGATTGGCGAGAAGCTCTCGCTCACCGGTCTGGAAGTGGAAGAGATCATTGAAAAGAAGCTGGATATCCCCAATGTAGTTGTGGGCAAGGTACTTTCTTCGGAAAAACACCCCAATGCGGATAAGCTTTCGGTGTGCCGGGTGGATGTGGGAGATGAGGAATTGACAGTGGTTTGCGGGGCGCCCAATGTCGCTGCGGGACAAACTGTTCCCGTGGCAAAAGTGGGCGCGGTATTGCCCATTGGCATGAAAATCCGCAAAAGCAAAATCCGGGGTGTGGCTTCCGAGGGAATGATTTGTTCGGAAGAAGAGCTGGGGCTGGCCGAACACTCCGATGGCATCTGGGTTTTGCCGGATTCGTTGCCCGTTGGGGTGCCGCTGGCTCAGGCCCTGAATTTCGAGACGGATTACATTCTGGATATTTCGGTAACGCCGAATCGCCCGGATTGTTTAAGCCACATTGGTGTCGCCCGGGTAGTGGGGGCTATCATCGGGCAAAAAGTACGCAAACCGGAAATCCGGTTGCAGGAAGTGGATGAACCTGCCGCAAATCACATCCGCATTCGCATCGATACTCCGGAGGGATGTCCCCGGTATGCCGCCCGGGTGATTCGCAACATCAAAGTGGGACCCTCGCCTTCCTGGTTGGTACAGCGTCTGGAGGCAGTGGGCATGCGCTCCATTAACAACGTTGTGGATGTCACCAACTATGTGATGATGGAAACCGGCCATCCTTTACACGCGTTCGATTACGATTTAATTCAGGGAAAACAGATTATTGTGCGGGAATCCACGGAAGGAGAAAAATTCACCACGCTGGACGACAAAGAACATACCTTGCGTGCGGGAACTGTACTGATTTGCGATGCCGAGCGGCCGGTAGCTATTGGAGGAATCATGGGGGGACTGAATTCTGAGGTGAGCCAGAGTACTGTGAATATTCTTCTGGAAAGTGCCTATTTTAAACCGGAAAGCATTCAACGTAGTGCGCGTTATCTGGATATTCATTCCGAAGCTTCCCAGCGCTTCGAGCGAGGTGCCGACCCCAACGGGGTGTTGTATGCTCTGGATCGCGCCGCCCAATTGATTGCAGAACTGGCGGGTGGGGAGGTGTTAAAAGGAGCCGTGGATGAATATGTGCGAAAAATTGAGCCGAAACGGGTTCCATTAAAAACAGAGCAAATAAATCGGTTGTTGGGAACCCGGCTTTCTGCCGAAGAAATGAGCGAAATTCTGGAACGCATTGATTTGAAAGTAGAAGATGGGGAAGTGGTCGTT
>JALWDQ010000124.1:11441-16404 GCA_027039625.1 Calditrichia bacterium
TCGTCCGGATCTGGAACGAGTGGCCGATCTGGCGGAAGAAGTGGCTCGCCTGTATGGATTGGACAATATTCCCGCCCGGCAAAGCACGGTGATTAACTATCGTATCCCACGAAACGAACTGGATCGGTTTGCCGATGAGTTGCGGGATATTTTGACCGGGATGGGAATACAGGAGGTGATTACGAATAGTATGATTAACCGGGAAGTCTGGGAAAAGTTAACAGGAAAACCCATTTACCCCATTCTCAATCCCATCTCCCGGGATATGGACGGTATGCGCAACTCGCTTATTCCCAGTTTGGCCCAGGTGATTCGTCATAATCGGAACCGGCAAATTAAAGATCTGCGCATTTTCGAGATTAACCGGACTTTTCATCCCGGTAAATCGCTGAATGAACAGCCGGAAGAGGTGTTGCGCTTGGCGATTGCCCTTACCGGTAAACGAGATGGAGATATCTGGTACTCTTCTCATCAAAATGTGGATTTTTATGACATCAAAGGAATTGCGGAAGCATTATTCCACAAAATTTCTCTTGACAACTATCAATTAATTTATTATTCTGATTCTGTGCTGGTTACACCGGCATTACAGGCTGTTACGGGGAACGAGGAAGTTGGGGTAATAGGAGAGTTAAGTCACGAAATTACATCGTTTTTCGAGATTGAAGATAACGTTTATGTTGCCGAATTCTCGGTAACTAAATTGCTGGAAAATCGGCGTACCGATAAAAAATACCATCCCATCCCTCGTTTCCCTTACATCGATCGCGATCTGGCGCTGGTGGTGGATCAGGAGCTGGAAGCTGGTAAACTTATTGAGTTGATTCGGCAGAAAGGCGGAAAGTTACTTTCGCGGGTAGAGATTTTTGATATTTACCGGGGGAAACAGATTCCGGCAGACAAGAAGAGTGTGGCTCTCCGGCTGATATTTCAATCGCCGGAACGAACGCTGAAAGAAGAGGAAGTGAATACGGCTATGAATAAAATCCTTAAGGCAGTGCAGGAAACTTTCCAGGCAAAATTGCGAGAATAGCCGTGAACGGGGAGGCGAAAAAAGAGTTAAGTAGTTTTTACCGGTTGCTGGAGGCAATCAAAAATCTGATTGTTTTTAATCAAAAACTTTTAGAACTTAACCATAAATTAAAACAGGAGAACAAAGAGTTAGAGTTTAAATTGATGTCTTTATCGGCTCAAAAAGCAGCCGATCCCAATTCCGAACTGGAACGGGAACTCAAAAAACTAAAACAAGAGAATAAAAGACTAAAGGAGAGAGAAAAGCGGATTAAGACCAAAATAGAACGCCTGGCAGTCAAGCTGGATCAGGTAGAATTTTAATCTTGCCAATTTAAATAGAGAAGAAAACTGTGTATTAGCATGGAGAAAAAAACTGTTCGAGTAAACATTTGGGGGATTGAATACGGATTAAAATCGGATGCAGATCCCCAGTACATTCAGGAATTAGCAGCTTATGTCGATCAGAAGATGCGCAAGTTGAGTGGCAATACCGCGGTGAAATCTCAGTTAAAGATAGCTGTACTGGCTGCATTAAATATTGCCGATGAATTATTTCGATTGAAACAAAAACATGAAAATTTAATTAAAGAGATAGAACAAACGAGTGATGAGTTAACGGAGAATCTGGAGAATTATTTAGACCAGTACACAAGTTTGTTAAAATAACCCCGAGCCGTTGTGGGTGTTGAATTTGGCAAGAACCAACACCATTAAAAAGGGAGCTTGACTCTAGGCGTCTAGTGCAGGCCTCCGGTCACGGAGGAGCACGAACCGCATAGGCAGGCACCCACCGTGCAAGTCACGGTTCTTACCAAATCTCATCCCGCGGTTCGGGGTTTTTTATATCGTATCGAATGTAGAATGTTTAAAAGGTTTTCCCGGAAAGTCTCCGGGTTGTATTAAGCATAAACAAACAGGTTAGTGAAAGGTGGGATTAACTCATTTTTAAACCCGTGGCAGAGGTCGAGGACGACATTTGCATGGAGGTGATGTATTCATGGATGTGATTCTTGGATTGGTTGCTGGAATTCTGATTGGGTCGATCGCTCTGTTTTTTATTTTAAAGTTTAGCGGTGGAAAGAAAATCCTCAATGCTCAGGAAGAAGCTAATCGCATACTGGAAAATGCAAAGAACGAAGCAGAAGCTCTGAAACGCGAAAAGTTAATTGAGGCTGAAGAGGAAATTCTGGAATCCCGACAACGTATGGAGAAGGAGCTGGAATCCAGGCGTCAACAGCTTGTTCGTAAAGAGCAGGAACTGGATCACCGCGAATTGGAGGTCGATCGCAAATCTGAATTCGTAGAAAAGAAGGAAAAAGAAGTTCGGGCGTTATCGCGTCAGTTCAAAGAAAAAGAAGAGTATATTCAGAAGAAGACGGAGGAATTAAACCAGTTAATTACCGAGCAGGTGCAGAAACTGGAAGAAATTTCCGGATTAACCCGGGAAGAAGCGCGCCAGTTGCTTATTCAGGATATGGAAGAGGAAGCTCGGGAAGAAGGAAAGAAGCTCCAGACCATCATTCTGGAACAGGCCAAGCTGGAAGCCAATCGGAAGGCACTGGAGATTGTGGTGACAGCTATCCAGCAGGCAGCCGCCGAGCAATCCACAGAATCCACCGTCTCGGTGGTGCATTTACCCAATGACGATATGAAAGGACGTATTATTGGCCGGGAGGGACGCAACATCCGGGCTTTCGAGATGGCCACCGGAGTGGATGTGATTATCGATGACACCCCGGAAATTGTCATTCTCTCTTCCTACAATAGTTATCGGCGCGAGGTGGCCCGCATCGCTATGGAACGTCTTATTCAGGATGGGCGCATTCATCCTGCCCGCATTGAGGAAGTAGTGCAAAAAGCGGAAGAAGAGCTTTCCCAATCCTTCCGGGAAATTGGTGAACAGGCAATGCTGGAAGCGGGCGTTCATGGGTTACCTACCGAGGTTATTGAGCTGTTGGGGAAGTTGAAATATTTAACCTCCTACGGCCAGAATGTACTGAACCACAGTCTGGAGGTCGCGCATCTTTGTGGAATTATGGCAGCGGAGCTGGGTCTGGATCCCCAGATTGCCAAACGAGCGGGTCTGTTGCACGACATCGGGAAGGCGATCGAGCGTCCCACAACTGCCAGCCACACGCAATTGGGTGCGGATTTATTGAAGAAGTTTAACGAAAATCCGCTGGTAATCAATGCGGTGGAGGCGCATCACAACGAAGAAGCGGCTATTTCTCCGTACACCATTCTGGTGGCGGCTGCCGATGCCATATCCGGGAGTCGTCCCGGTGCCCGACGGGAATCGCTGGAAAGCTTCATCAAACGGATGGAAAATCTGGAGAATATCGCCAAATTGTTCGAAGGAGTGGAGAAAGCCCATGCGATTCAGGCGGGTCGGGAAGTGCGGGTGATTGTGGATTGCGCCAAAGTGGACGACAACCGGGCACGGGAGCTGGCACGCGAAATCGCTAAAAAAATTCAGGAAAAAACGGAATTCCCCGGTCAGATTAAAGTGACTGTGATCCGGGAATACCGGGCGTACGATTACGCCACATAATTCCAGATGGTGAGCAGTGTCGTTCCCTCACGACAGAATGCTGAGAGAGGAAAGGAAACAACAGGCAGTTTATGAATATTTTATTTATTGCGGATATTGTCGGCGAAGATGCCATTGAATTTATTCTGGATATTTTGCCCCGTATCCGGAATCGCTATAAAATTGATTTTGTGATTGCCAATGCCGAAAATGCGGACAAGGGAAAGGGAATTATTCCCCGGCAGGTGGAAAAGCTTAAAAACGGGGGTGTTCACTGCCTTACTTCCGGAAACCATATCTGGGAACCACGAAAAAAGGACGTTTTAATTAAATATGCGGGATATTTACTCCGTCCCCTGAACTATCCCGAGGGAAATATCGGGGTGGGTTCCACCATTGTGCAGGCTCCCAATGGAAAAAAGGTGGCGGTGCTGAACGTTCAGGGCCGCAGTTTTATGTATCCCATTAATTGTCCCTTTACCACGGCGCAGAAGGAAATCCGCCGCCTGCGTTCGGAGACCAATATCATTATTGTCGATTTCCATGCCGAAGCCACGGCAGAGAAACAGGCCATGGGCTGGCATCTGGACGGGAAGGTGAGCGCGGTGATTGGTACCCATACCCACGTTCAAACAGCGGATGAGCGCATTCTTCCTCGCGGAACGGCTTATATTACGGATGCGGGTATGTGCGGACCGTTTGATTCGGTCATTGGAATGGATATTCGCAAAGCAGTGGATCGCTTCATCCTGCAGACCCATATTTATTATGCCATTGCCAAAGAGAACATTCGCTTTAACGGAGTAGTGGTGCAAATAGATGAAACCAGTGGAAAAGCGTCTGGAATTTTTCGGTTGAATTTCGATAAAAAGGAATTCTCGGCAGATGACGAAAATTATTGACGGGAAAGCCATCGCTGCCCGGATCCGGCAGGAAATTCGGGAGGAGATTGAAGCGCTAAGAACGGAAGATTCGCTTCCGGGGCTGGCGGTTGTTTTGGTGGGGGAAGATCCGGCTTCGCAGGTGTATGTGCGAATGAAAACGCGAGCTTGCCAGGAAGTGGGTATTCGTACGGAAACCCGGCGTCTTCCCGAACAGACCTCCCAGCAGGAGTTGCTTCGGGTAATCGATGATTTAAATCGGGATTCCCGGTATCATGGGATCCTGGTGCAGCTTCCTCTTCCTGCTCACATTAATACCCTAACGGTACTGGAAGCAGTAGCTCCGCAAAAAGATGTGGATTGTTTTCATCCATATAATGTGGGACGTTTGATGATTGGTGAGCCCATATTTCAGCCCGCAACTCCGGCGGGGATTCTGGAATTGTTGCGCCGGTCGGATATCGATCCTGCCGGAAAGCATGTGGTGGTATTGGGCCGCAGTAACATTGTGGGAAAGCCCGTAGCAATGATGCTGGCG
>JALWDQ010000125.1:0-5177 GCA_027039625.1 Calditrichia bacterium
GGGTGCTTTTCGCATCTTTCCGCCCAAAATCCGCTCGCTGGATGAGCTGAACATGCCCACGGTGCTGAAGAAATTAATTCAATTCAAAAAAGGGATTATTCTGGTGACGGGACCGGCAGGAAGCGGGAAATCGACGACTCTGGCGGCAATGTTGCACGAAATCAATCTCCACCGCCGGGAACACATTATTACCATCGAAGATCCCATTGAATATCTGCACACACCGGTTCAGAGCCTCATCCACCAGAGGGAAATTGGCATCCATACCCGCAGTTTCGCGACGGCGTTAATTAATGCGCTGCGGGAAGATCCGGATATCATTCTGGTTGGGGAGATGCGGGATCGGGAGACCATTGAGTATGCTTTGCGAGCAGCCGAAACCGGGCAGTTGGTGCTGAGTACTTTGCACACCAACACTGCTGCCGAGAGTATCGACCGGGTGGTGGATGTCTTTCCGGCCGAGCAGCACCAGCAAATTCGGGTGATTCTGGCAAATACCCTGGTGGGTGTGATTTCGCAACGGTTACTTCCCCGGGCGTTTAAAAACGACCGCATCGCCCTCATGGAAGTGCTGGTGGCGACCCCGGCAGTACGCAACCTGATTCGTGAGGGGAAATCGTATCAAATTCCATCTGCCATCCAGACCGGTGTGGAATTCGGCATGCAAACTTTCGAGAGAGCATTCGAACGCTTGCGGCAAAACAATTTGATTTCGCCCCAATTAAAATTAAGAGATTTTGTATAAGTGAAGGAGGAAATGTGAAAAAGCTGATTGTTTTCTGGGGAATTGGGATGCTGCTCCTGCTCTTTTCCTGTTCGGATACTACTAAAACCAATCCGAATCTGGCGACCCTTCAGGGAACTGTGTATGGTCTGAATACCGATAATAGTTTAATTGTTTTACCCAATGCCCTGGTAAGTGTAGCCAATTACCATGCTCAGGCACACACCGATGCTCAGGGAAAATATGAAATTCAAGTGGAATTACCCACCGATAAAGAGCAGGATTACGTTTCGGTAGAAGCCAGCAAGGCAGGATATACCTCGGCTATCGCTAATGTCACACTGAAAAAAGGGGAAATTACCTACGCACCGGATTTAACTCTGAAGCAAATGCAGAATGATACGACCGGTAACGATACCACCACGGTGGATACCACCCAGCAGTCCGGTCAGGCAGCCCATATCGAAGTTTTCGGAAGCCATTCCCAGCACATTTATGTGCACGGAACAGGATTAACCGAAACGGCACGTATTGATTTTCTGGTGACGGATGCACAGGGAGTGCCGGTGGATAACGACCATAAAGTAAAAGTACACTTTGCAATAACCAGTGGTCCCAACGGCGGAGAATATCTGGATCCGGACACCATGACCACCTATTATGGCCGGGTATTCACCGTCTTGAACAGCGGTATTGTGGCGGGTCCGGTGCAAATCAGCGCCTCCTTTACGATGAATGGACAAACAATCGCTACCACGCCCATTCGTATTGCCATTTACGGAGGACTTCCGGATCCCAACCATTTTAGTCTGGCTGCCGAGGTGCTAAACATTGCAGGATTGCGTTTCCATGGGTTGCTGGATCGGATAACCGCATTTGTCGGGGACAAGTATAGTAATCCGGTTGCCCCCGGAACGGTGGTTTATTTTTCCACAGACTACGGTATTGTGGATGGTAGTGCTGTAACCGATGAAATGGGAAGGGCGACCATCCAGTTTATGACCGCAGCTCCCTTCCCTCCCAATCCGCAGGACAGCGCATTTGCACACATTACAGGATGGACATATCGGGATACACTCCTGGAAAATACCATTACCGCCCGTACCCGGGTGTTACTTACGGATGATACGGCACCAATTCTGGTGAATCCATCTTCATTTACGTATGATAATTCCAATACGCCTGTTTATTTTTCTTACGTCGTTCAGGATATCTGGGGAAGACCATTGGTGCCCGATACTAAAATTAAAGTCAGTGCCACGGATGGAAACCTGTATGGTGATACCGATATTGTTTTGGAAGATACCCAGGTTAGTGGTCCCGGTAGCACGGAGTTTTCCTTTTCCTGGGCACCGGGCGATAGTTTGCAGGCACCGCAGGTGTACATCAATATCAAAGTAACCACCCCAACACATGGGAATGGCTATCAATCCGTGAATATCTTAGGTGTCAAACAATAATTCTACCCCTCCCATCAGAAGCCCACCTCCGCTTCCTGAGGCCTCCGATTCATAATCGGGGGCCTCTTAATTTTTGGGTGGAAGATGGATCCGCATAATGGAATTGGTCATGAATTTGGATTCTTCGTTGACATATGAACCTCTCTGATTCTATATTTGGCTCTCGTTTATTGGGAGGTGGATGGGGACCGGTGTCCCCCCCGGCCTTCAAAGCCGCGCGTTCCGGCAAAACTGTCGGAAGGTGGGTTCGACTCCCACGCACCTCCGCTAAGTGCTTTTCTACAAACAAGGGGCGAAATGCCCCTTTATTTTTAATGAAAAGTGATATGGAGTCGGTGAGAGAACGAGACAATTCCTTGTTTACGTTTTTAAATAGAATTGCAATCCTGCCTGTTTTAAATATTTCAGAGCGTACCCAATCCAACGAATTTTCAGATATTAAAATCTACTCTTTGGTAATAAAAAGTACTGGCGGGGAGAATAAGCTATTCAATGGCCATTTTCAAAGGTACATTGAATACCTGAAATGTGGCTTACCGGAAAGTGGGTATTGATTCCGATTGGGAAAAGTGAATTCCTTACAGAAAAAAGAAAACACCAATGGCTTTATTAAAATAGGCGAATGTTTTTGTTTATTTGTTTTTAAACCCCAACCTGTCATTCTGAGCCCTGCGTATGCAGGGCGAAGAATCTCCTGCGTATGCAGGGCGAAAAATCTCATTGTTTTGTTCAGGCAAGAAGAAAAATCTCGTTTACCTACTGTTTAAAATGTCCACAGAAAGCTGCGCTTCCGTTTTAGTACCTCTAATTCTGATTACCGGCGATTCCGGGCGGTTTTCCGGCTTTTTCGTTTACTGCTTTTTCGAGTTTTTTTTTTGCGAGAAGAGGTGGACTTTTTCTTTTTCTTCTTTTTTATTTTTTGCTTACTGGTAGAAGAGGATTTCTCCTGAGCGGCTGTTTTGCTTTTGGATTGGGATACGCCCATCATTGCCAGCCCTTTTTGCATGGTTTTTTCGATGCTTTCGCGGACGTAAACAATTTCCACCCGCCTGTTTTTGGCACGTCCTTCCGGTGTGCTGTTATCTGCAATGGGGCGGTAATGGGCATATCCGGCAGCTACCAGGCGCCGGGGATCGACCCCATGTTTGATAAAAAATCGTACAATTTCTGAGGCGCGGGCAGAAGAGAGCTCCCAGTTGGAAGGATAACGACTGTTATGAATGGGAACATTGTCAGTGTGTCCTTCCACACGTACCATATAAGGAAATTCTTTCACCAGTTCCGTTAATTTTTCCAGAATGGGTTTGGCTTCCCGGGTAAATTGGGCTTCCCCTGGTGGGAAGAGCACCACATCCGAGATGGTAATAACCGCTCCTCTTTCCCCCACCTCTACGGAAACTTTTCCTCCCAGCTTATTTTTAATGATAAACTCTTCAACCTTGGATTGAATTTCCTGCAATTCTTTTTGAACCATTCCTCCCAGTTCATCCACTGCATCAGGCTCCGGTTTGCCATCTTTATTGAGCATTTCCAGTCCTTCCCGGGTACCGGCTTCGGGAACTTGCTGAACACCCAGCGCGGATTGAACGGATTTCATCAACTGTTTAAATTTGCTGACCTCTACGGTGGACATGGAATAGAGGAGAATGAAAAAGGTGAGGAGCAGGCTCATCAGGTCGCTAAACGTGACTATCCAGCCCTCGCCGCCACCCTCTTCCTCATCTACTGAAGTTTGAATCCCGGTTTCTTCCCAATCCATAGTTTACCCTCACGCTGCCTGTTTTGCGGCCTGTCCACCCATTTTTTTCTCAACCTGAGCCTGTAATTGTTTATCCAGAAATACTTTAAGCCGATCTACCAGAATGTTGGGATTTTCCCCCTCCTGAATGGCCAGAAGTCCTTCAATAATGAGCTGCATTTCCAGCGTTTCCGATTCGGAACGCCGTTTGAGCTTATTCGCCATCGGCACAAAAAAGAGGTTGGCCATAATGGCACCGTAAAATGTGGTTAACAAAGCAACGGCCATTTTGGGGCCAATGGTGGAAGGATCGTTCAACGTGGCCAGCATCTGTACCAGCCCGATGAGCGTTCCCACCATTCCAAAAGCCGGAGCGTACTTCCCCATTTCGGTGAAAATTTCGCGCCCCACCTTGTGGCGATTCTGCATGGTGGAAATATGCCCGGTTAAAATTTTAATGACGGTGCTCCGGGGAATACCATCCGAAATCATTCCCAATCCCTGTTGCAATAGAGGGTGTTTGGCTTTTTTAGCTTCCGCCTCCAGAGAAAGTACGCCGTTCTGTTTTGCTAATTTGGCCAGTTTAAACATCTCCTCAATCGTTTTCATGTGGTCTTGCTTGTTCATGAAAAAAACTTTCATGGCAATCTTAAAAACGCTCAGAACCTCCTGTAAGGGGTAGGCAATAAGCGAAGCAGCTAAGGTTCCACCTACTACGATCATCATAGAAGGGACGTTGATAAAAATGGAGAATCCGCTACCCATTAAAATCGCGTAAGCAATGAGGCCGATTCCGGAAAATACTCCGATTATCGTAGCCAGATCCATTGTGTTAGCTCCCTTGTTGATTCAGTATATACACACCACCGCCAATGGGATCGATGTGCTGATGTTTGAGTAATTTGTTTATGATGTCTTCGGTAAATGTCGTTCCTTTGGGTAATAACAGTACATTGGAGACGGTTGTGAGATCTCTGCTCAGCACCATCCCGGGTTTTAATTCGTGGAGCGAGATCTTGCGATCCTTGGGTCGGTTGTTGTCGGCGTAATGCTGCATAACATAAGCGTAAAGATGCGGAAAGAGCGCCGGATCGAAGCGGGTTCCCAGATGCTGTTGAATTTCGGTTAATGTTTCGGCAGCAGTATCGTATTTTTGCACCATGAAGTAGAGGGTGTCGAAATTATCGGCAATGGCTAAGATGCGGGAACCCAGTGGAATTTCTTCCCCGGCCAATCCATCGGGTTGCCCCTCACC
>JALWDQ010000126.1:0-5177 GCA_027039625.1 Calditrichia bacterium
GAAGAAGATACACGTTTTTGCTAAAGAGTGATTTTGTTTCCATACAAAAAACGATGATCAACATAAGGAGATCGTCATGAAATCCCATTCCATCATAGTTGTATGTCTTACCCTTTTACTGGGATATTTGTCCGGTTGGAGCGAGACATCGGGGAATCACGCTTTGTGGGTCAAAGTTATTGGAGACCAGGCTCATCTTGAAGAATGTTACAGTGTGCGTCAGACCACGGACGGGGGTTACATCCTGGCCGGACGGCGCAGCGCCGATACACCGGGAGCTTACTCCAACGTTTATCTGGTCAAAACAAATTCCAGCGGCACCGTGCAGTGGACATCCGAAATTGACCCTTATCCTTCCTATAACAGCCCTTCCAGAGTGTTGGGCGTAGTGCAGGCCAACGATGGTGGATATGTGGCTGCCGGATGGGTAGAGACTCAGTATTACGGCGAACAGGGCTATCTGGTCAAGGTCGATGCCTCAGGCAATCTGCAATGGCACTATGTTTATGGCAACACCACCCCGGGAAATGAGGATGACTCCTTCGAAGCCATTGCCAAAACATCCGATGGAGGTTACATTCTGGCCGGGGTCACCGAAGCCTGGTCGCAAAGCGGGCTGACCGACGCCTGGTTGGTGAAGGTAAATGCTGATGGGGCAGCAGAATGGGGGCAGGTATATGGCGGCAGCAGTCTGGAGTATGCCTACGCGGTCATCCAGACCAGCAACGGTGGGTACACCTTTGTGGGTAGCACCAGCTCTTTCGGGAGCGAAACACGGGTGTTTGTTCAGGGTACATCCAGTACCGGAGCCCAGCAGTGGCTGGCGGTGGTTGATTTTAACGGCAGCAGCGATAACGGGAATCAGGAAGGACGCTCTATTCTCCAGACCGGTGATGGTGGCTATATCGTGGGCGGCTGGTACGAAGCGGGCAGTGACCCGGGTATTCCTTTCCTTCTCAAGCTCAGCGCTGGAGGCAATGAACAGTGGGGAAAGAGCTACAACATAGGCAGTGGCAGCGAAAAATTCTCCGCCATCAACCTGACCGCCGATGGAGGCTACATTGCCGTAGGCCGAACGAACTCAGCTGGTAGCGGAAGCTACGATGTGTTGATAACGAAAATGAATGCCACGGGAATTATGGAGTGGAGCGAGTTGTACGGCGGGAATGATTACGACGCCGCCTACTCAATTCATCAAACCAGCGATGGTGGGTACATCGTTGGCGGTAAAGCAGTGGGTTTACAATGGCCATCGGGAACCGATATGTACCTGATCCGGTTGGGAGACGTTACTGCCCTGGATTCGGAACCGGATGGTTGGGTGAATGTACCCGAGAAGGTAGAACTATTCCAGAACTATCCCAATCCTTTTAACATGTCCACGATCATTGAATATCAGTTGAATCGGAGTGACCGGGTGTTTCTTGGGATTTACAACGTATCCGGACAATTGGTGCGAACCTTGATTAATGAACATCAAATGCCGGGGAGGCATTCGGTTTACTGGAATGGCAAGGATGACAGAGGCCGTTCAGTATCCACCGGAATTTATTTCTACACCATAAGAACAAAGGATTTTGCGAAGAGACGTAAGATGATCATCATTCGATAAAGTGCGACATCTGAAATAGTGGAGACACATAGAGATCAAACAATAACACCATTGCCACTACCTCCGGAACGGTTTGGGTACGGCAAGTGCCACCACATGCAGAACACTTTTGTTCGTTCCTAACGTGGGATTGGTATTATTCATGAAAATGAGAAATACTGCATTCATGAACAAAAAATAGTTTATGAAGCGGAAAAAACAGCATGGCGGTAGCTAATTCGGGCAGGAGGAAGCATCCGTTCAGTGGTTCCTCGTTTTCAAGCTTCTCCCGGTATGGTTCACCGGTGGATTCAGCAAGCCCGGAACTAAAAGTTAGATAAAACGGATTGGGAGGATGGCAGCACCGTTACCTGTCATCAACCGAATTATGCTGATCAGATGGAATGGCATCTTTCTAATTTTAACCAGAGTTGAACAACGATATGAGCTAAATTATATATTATCAGTGTGTTGTGAATTTTGTATTCCCACTACAATATTGTATTTTGTTCATCTTTCGTCCCAGGGGGCGAACGGGTATTTTCTACATTCTGGCCATTAAATAGTGAAATTCCTCGGGTTCACTGGTCTGTCGTCTGAAGATCTTCTCACCCTTATTATTTTTCATCTTTATGGTCCCTCGATACTGGGGAAATAGTCGATCCCGAATAGTGGACCATCTCAAATATCTCCCTCCCTGGTGCAGGTACTTTTGAATGCTATTCAATACGTAACCGAGGTAATTCCTGAATCGCCTCCTCTTTCCGGCTCTTTAATTGGCTCCGGCAATATAAGTAAAGCTCATCGCCAACACGAAGGCTCATGGGCTCAATGCGACTGTCCCCATCCTCACAGATAAATTTTAATCCCTCTAAAAAAATCAACAGGTTACGAAGTCTTTAGTGTCAAAAAAGCTCATTTTCAAAGAAATTGTGGTTAAGATGGACTCACAAAACATTCAATCATTTCATTAGCACAAGCGCTCAAAATTTGGTATTTTTCAGAGTCTTCTGTGTTTTCTGTGTCTCCTGTGGTTTATTACAAAGAATTTTTAAGGTGAGCCGATCCATTGAAAAAACTATTTCTATTCTTCGCATTATTCCTGCTTTTTCAAATTGCTTTTTCCTTTATGTTGAACCGTATGGAAAAGGCAGCAGGCACCCGAAATATTCCCGACACACGTCTGTATTATCAGCCCAGGCAAATTCAGGAATTTTTCCAACAGCTGGGTACGGAAGGTCGCCTGTGGTACCGCCGCACCCTTTATCTGGATCTGATTTATCCGCTCGTTTACGGAAGTTTGCTGGCCACCGTGTTGCAATTGCTCCTTACCCGTCCCGGTGTACCCGGGTGGGCGCGACGGCTGCTTCTGCTCCCTTTCCTGGCTGTACTCTTCGACTATCTGGAAAATGGGCTGGAACTGTACATGCTGGGACACTTCCCGGAGGAGATTTCCCTCCCCGCCCGGCTGGCAGGTAGCCTGGTGACACCGGCCAAATGGCTTACCATCGCCGCCTGCTTGCTGACCATGGCTACATTGGGTGTGTACCTGCTGGTGCGAAAAAAAGCATCTAAAGAAAATTCCATTCGGTACGATTGATGTAAGATTACCCTACCCGCTCCGCTATTGGAGGGCATGATTCGGGTCGGGATTGCGACGGATATGGATGTCGAATGATGATCTACAGATTCTTTATTCAGCAAGAAATGTTCCGGGGAACCTCCCGAATACCGAGCTTCCCAGATAAGATGTACCTGTGCCGTTCAGCTTCCCATATACCATTCTCAAACTATTTTTCCAATCGTGGCCTAACCTCTTTAAAAATTCAGATAAATGCCAGTTATAAGGACATTTTTCACCCCAAATCATGGAGGAACACGTTATGGGAAAAGTTATGCGGGTATTTTTTCTAACCTTCGTTGTTCTTTTGGCAGCTGCGCAGGCTTCCAATGTGCAGAACATGAATATGGTGGGCAAATTTCCCATTGGCTATTGTAAAGCGGTGGCCAGCCAGGGAGATTTTGTGGCGGTTTCCAGCGGCTACGGAGTGCGGCTGCTGAACATCAGTGACCCGGCGCATCCGCAGCATGTGGCTTCGGTATCCACCCCGGGAGAAGTGGCGGATATATTCTGGGCAGGCAATTATCTGTACCTGGCACTGGATGGCACGGGCTCCTGGGCGCCGCCCGGAACTGCCGGGCTGGTGATTGTAAATGTAGCCAATCCTGCCATTCCTTTTACTGTAACCTATATGGAAACAAACGGAACCGCGCTGAGCGTCGCCGTGAAAGACAATGTGGTTTTCCTGGGAGTTTCCACCAGTCTCTACACCTATGATGTGTCCAATCCTGCAAATCCCCAGCAACTGCAGCAATTTTATTTAGGAGCTCCAGTTTATCTGCATCTTCGTAATGATTTACTGTTCGCCGCTGCCCAGAGCGGGGGAGTCCATATTTACGACGCCTCCAATCCCGGTTCCCTTCAGGAGGTGAGCAGCCTCCCCGTTAATTCCTTTAATGTGTTTGCTGCCAACGACCGTCTGTTTGTCTCCGGAGGGAATCAAAACGAAATTTTAATGTACGATATCTCCGTACCTTCTTCCCCGGCGTTAATGGATACCATCACCCTTCCCGCGGGCGAAATCTACAACAATATGGGAGAACAAAACGGGAAATTCTTTGTCGTTTCCCGTAAAGATACCGTTCCCTACGGTACAGCCATTCTCCATTTCCGCTCACTGGATGTTTCCACCCCGGGTAATCCCCTGGTGCTGAGCCACCTCCACCGGGAAGTCGATTCCTACGATTTAGCCCGGATCGATATTACCACTGCAGGGGAGGCAATTGTCACTCACGTAAGAGGAGCCAGCTTGGTGGATGTGTCCAATCCCGCGTCGTTAACCTATTCCGCTTATCATCGCACCTGGGTGGATCTGAAGCAGATTGTTCGCCGGGGCAACTATCTGTTCGGAAGCTACCTGACCTACCGATACAAAATTGGCTTTTTTATTCTGGATATCAGCTCCGTAGCCATGCCATTATTAACCAGCGACTATCTCATTGCTTACGAAAACGGTGCCGGGTCACCTCAAATGGATGTTTTCGATAATCGGGTGTACCTTTTCCACGAGCAGTCCTACGGTAACACCAACACCGCCCGGGGAATTACGGTGGTGGATGTCTCGGATGTGTACAATCCCGGGAATGAACAATTTTTCTCCACGAATTTCCTTTCTAATGCGCTGGCAGTGGATTCCTCCCACATTTTCCTCTCCCATATAGATACGGTGTACGTTCTGAACAGAAGCAATTTCATGCTTCATTACAAACTTCCCCTGGGATGGGGACACAGCATCACCCGTTTTTTCCCTCAGGGGGATACACTAATCGTAGGCACCGGCAACAGTGTTCATTTTTTGAATATCCCCACTGCCACAGAAATGGGTAGTTACCTCCTGGATACTAATCACAGTTACAATGTAAATGGAATGGATATTTCCGGGAATTACCTTTTCGTAGCCAGCGATGGAGACAGCGGCTTTCTGGTACTGGATATTTCCAATTTGTACCAGATACAGAAAGTGAG
>JALWDQ010000127.1:0-1677 GCA_027039625.1 Calditrichia bacterium
CTATTTCCCCTATTTCCCTTATTTCCCTTATTTACCCTATTTACCCTATTTACCCTATTTCCCTTATTCCCCCCATTCCCTACTTCAAGGAATGTTTTTCAAAACCCCACTTGTATTTTTACTAAAAAATGCTAAATTAAAGAAAGGATTCCAAAAGAAGATTTTTTTAATCAATGGCAGGGAGAAAGGCATGTTTGCTCAAGTACTGAGCGCTGCTTTAATGGGGATTGATGCTTACCTGGTAAAGGTGGAAGCCAACATTGAGGGGCAAATGCTTCCCGGTTTTGCCACGGTGGGATTACCGGACAGTGCCGTAAAAGAGAGTCGGGAGCGGGTGCAAACCGCCATTAAAAACAGTGGATTTCAGTTTCCCCTAAAAAAAATCACCATCAATCTGGCACCGGCAGACATACGGAAGGAAGGTTCGGCATACGACCTTCCCATTGCCATTGGCATTCTGGCGGCTAACGGGGAAGTTTCCCAATCCTTGCTGGAAGACCACGTGATTTTAGGGGAACTGGCGCTGGATGGTACGGTACGTCCCATCCACGGCGCCCTTTCGGTGGCCTGGGAGATTCGTAAAAAGGGGTTGAAAGGATTCATTTTGCCGGTAGAAAATGCCCGGGAGGCAGCTCTGGCACAGGACATCCAGGTGTATCCGGTAGCCACTTTACGGCAGGCGGTGGATTTTTTAAACAATCGGGAAGAGATTGAGCCTTTTACGGTGGATATTCAGGAGCTGTTTGATGTAAGCAGGCAGTATGCCGTGGATTTTTCCGATGTGAAAGGGCAGCATCATGTGAAGCGGGCGCTGGAAGTGGCCGCAGCAGGAGGACACAATATTTTGATGATTGGGCCTCCGGGTTCGGGAAAGACCATGCTGGCCAAACGGCTTCCCACCATCCTCCCGGCCATGACGCTGGAAGAGGCGCTGGAAACCACCAAGATTCACTCCGTGGCGGGATTGCTTGGTCGGGATCAGGCGTTGGTGGCTACCCGCCCCTTTCGTTCGCCGCATCATACCATTAGCGACGCCGGGCTCATCGGCGGAGGACGCTATCCCAAACCCGGGGAGGTGAGTCTGGCACATCACGGGGTGCTTTTTCTGGACGAATTGCCGGAATTCAAGAAAAACGTGCTGGAGGTGTTGCGCCAGCCCATGGAAGACGGCAAGGTCACTATTTCCCGCGCCCTGCTCTCCATTACTTATCCGGCGAATTTTATGCTGGCAGCCGCCATGAATCCCTGCCCCTGCGGTTACTACACCCATCCTACCAAAGCCTGCACCTGCACATCGCAGCAAATTCAAAAATACCTGGCGCGAATCAGCGGGCCCCTGCTGGATCGCATCGACATTCAAATTGACGTACCGGCAGTGCCTTACAAAGAACTGGCCAGCCGCGAGAAAGGGGAAAGTTCCACTCAAATTCGGGAGCGGGTTCAGAAAGCGCGGGAGATTCAATTACAGCGTTTCCGGGATATTCCCCACCTTTTCTGCAACGCCGATATGCAGTCCCGGGATATTCGTATTTACTGTCGGCTCAATGAGGAAGGAGAGGCGCTGTTGAAGAGAGCCATTTCCCGGCTGGGACTCTCCGCCCGGGCGTACGACCGAATCCTGAAAGTGAGTCGCACCATTGCCGATCTGGAAGGAAGCCAGGACATCCTCCCGGCCCA
>JALWDQ010000128.1:0-1676 GCA_027039625.1 Calditrichia bacterium
AAATATGGCGCAATTCTTTGTGGTGAATGGTTGGGAGGATATTTCCATTGCTTTTCCGGTAAATGTGCGAGCGGTGCGAGAAATTGACCAGTTGGCCGCAAGAATTACTCTGCATGTTCTGGTAGAATCCCGGGAAGCGGTTCGGCAGTTAGCCCGGCACCTGACCCATCCCCTCCAGGTGTGGATTGAAATCGATGTGGGATATGGCCGCAGCGGAATTTACTGGCAGGAGGTTGAAGCGGTGCAGCAACTGGCACACTTCGTTCGGGAACAACCTCTTTTGCAATTTCAGGGAATTCTAACCCATGCGGGACACAGCTACAAGGCGCGCTCCCGGGAGGAGGTGCTTGAAATTCACCAGGAAAGCGTGCACCGGATGCAAACGGTACGTTCTGCCCTGCAAGAGGCTGGAATAGAGAAGGTAGAAATTTCGGTGGGGGACACCCCCACCTGTAGCCTGGCAGAAGATTTTTCCGGAGTGGATGAAATTCGTCCCGGCAACTTCGTATTTTACGATTTGATGCAGTGGCAGATTGGAAGCTGCCGGGAGGAAGATATTGCTGTTGCCCTGGCTGCTCCGGTTGTGGCGGTTTATCCCCACCGCCACCAGGTAGTGGTGCACGGTGGAGCGGTTCATTTATCAAGGGAATTCCTCACCCTCAACGACCAGCCCGTTTTTGGTCTTGTGGTATTTCCGGAGGAAAAGGGATGGAGCCGACTACGTCCGGATTTTTTCCTGCAATCCCTTTCCCAGGAGCATGGGCTCATCTCCGTTCCAGCGGAATACATGCCGGACATAAAAATCGGCGACCTCCTCCTGATTCTACCTGTGCACTCCTGCCTCACCATGAACCTGATGCGTCATCAGCACAACGGAATTCTGGTGATTTAATATCCACCCCCTGCAGTGCCTAAATTCCGGGCGGAGCGATTTTTTCTCGCTATGAAATTCACCGAAAATTCGTTAAATTCCCGCACTATGGACGAACTAAAAGAGAAACTGGCACAATTCTTACGAACCGATGATTTTACCGTGACTCCCCTGGCGGGAGGTGCCTCCCCCCGCAAGTACTATTTGTTGAATTTCAACGGCACAACCTACTTCCCCCGCCCGGATGTGGTACTGATGTACATCCCCCACACCCTGCCCCACACAGCCGACGATTATGTGAATATCAGCTACTATTTGCGTCGCTTCCACATTGCTCACCCCATAATATACGAGGTGAACCGGGCGGAAGGCTGGATATTCGTGGAACCTGCCCGGGGCGAAACCCTGGACAAATACCTCAATCGGCATCCGGAAGAAATCCCTCGCATCTATCCCGCGCTCATCGAATTTTTAATCGATTTGCAAAAACGTGCCACCTTCGAAGCGCACTGCCCTGCTTTCCAGCGATATTTCGACCGGGAAAAATATTTTTACGAATTCGACCTGCACATTCGTAAATACCTACTGGGCAGTTACCTGAAACCGGAGATGACCCCTGCCGAAGAGCACCTGTTCCAGGAGCTCCGCCAGCACATCTCCCAATATCTGGAAGAACACCACCCCGTATTTGTGCATCGGGATTTCCAAACCAGCAACATCTTTTTTGATGCCGAAAATCCCCGGGAGCCATTTCAAATCATCGATTTTCAGGATGCCCGCAGTGGTACTTACATTTACGATATCG
>JALWDQ010000129.1:0-1671 GCA_027039625.1 Calditrichia bacterium
GATGATTTCGCTCATCGCCTCCTGTACGCTGGCACTACTTTCCCGCAGTAATCCCAGCAGATGCCGAATTGCGGGCGATTTTCGGTGAGCCAGTTCTTTTTCCAGCGCATCGGTGAAATAAACAATGCCCGTTAACGTACCGCTGATGTCGTCATGCAGGTCGCGGGCGATGCGCAGGCGGGTGCGTTCCACTTCCAGTAAACGGTGGAGCCGATACCGATGGAGCAACACCAGCAGTGCCATCAATCCACTTAACGCCAGCAACCGAAACCAACCTGTTTGCCAGAAAGGGGGAGTAATATGAATCGTCAGGGTTACCGGATGCTGGTTCCAGATCCCGTCGTTGTTGGAACCTTTTACTTTAAATACATAGGTGCCCGGTGCAATATTGGTGTAACTGGCAGTGCGACGATGCCCCGCCTGCACCCACTCTGGATCGACCCCTTCCAGCCGATAGGCATAGCAGTTCTTCTCCGGCGCAGTAAAATCTAGCGCGGCAAAGCCAATGGTAAAAAAATTCTGGCGATAGGAAAGAGAAACCTCACGCACGGTGCCAATGGATTGTTTCAGTTTAAGAGGGTGGTCGAATACCCTGAAACCAGTGAGTACCACCGGCGGAACATGGCGATTCCGGCGAATGCGTCGGGGGTGGAAGGCCGTTAACCCTTCGGTTCCCCCAAAATACAGGGTACCGTCGCTGCCCCTGCAGGCTGCACCCGGATTAAATTCATTGCCTGTTAAGCCATCGGAATAATCGAAATTCCGCACTTCTCCTGTGCCGGGATTAAAACGGCAGATGCCCTGGTTGGTGCCCAACCAGAGGTTCCCCGCAGCATCCGGAACTATGCTGTTAATAATATTGCCCGGTAAACCATCCGCAACGGTGTAACGTCGAAAACGCTCAGAAGCACCGAGAAACTCATTCAACCCTCCGCCCCAGGTACCCATCCACACATTGCCTGAATCATCGGCGTACAGGCACCACACCGTATTGTTACTCAGGCAGGTTGTATCTTTGGGATTCGCCCAAAAACGGGTAATAGTACCGGTTTTTCGATTCAATCGATTCACACCGGCATGGTAAGTACCTACCCACAAATTCCCCTGACGATCTTCGGTGATGGAGAAAATGGCATTTCCACTAATAGTGCCTGAATCCTCACGCCGATGCTGAAACACTTCCACCTGCCCGCTCTCGGGATGATAGCCATATAAACCGTTTGCCACTGTTCCAATCCACACCACTCCACTGCGATCCTGGTAAAAGCAAGCCACCCCGCCAAAGGTAATGGGAATTTGCCGAAATGGTTCCAGTGTGCCGGTTTCAGGATGGTAGATGAGAATTGCCCCCATTCTGCGCCGGACGCCGGGATCGGTTCCTACCCAGATGCGACCTTCGCGGTCTTCGTAAAGTGCGGTAATGGAGTTACTCCCCATACTACCGGGATGTTGCAGGAAATGGGTAAACTCTTCCTTCCCCGGGGGACGGTAATTTAACCCACCCCCATCGGTACCAATCCATAACCCGCCAGCACGATCTTCCAGCACGGCCAGCACCGTGTTGTGGCTTAAACTGGTGGGATCTTCCGTGCGGTGGGTAAACTGGCGGAACGCCTGCCTTCGGGGATCCAGCCGACTCACTCCGCTGCTGGAAGTTCCAAACCACAATCC
>JALWDQ010000130.1:0-1670 GCA_027039625.1 Calditrichia bacterium
TTTCCGAAAACCCAGCAGCAAGCGACCAATATCCATCGAATCCGCCGGGACTTTGCTGGTGCTGTTTTCTTTATTCAAATAAATAAAAAGATGCGGTTTTTTGAAGGTAACCGATTCGATAACCTGTAGAGGATCCAGATGATGCAACAACAATTTGTGCAGGCTGTAGCCAATGCGCACTTCGTCCAGATGCACCTGGTACTGACTCTGGGGATTCCGGATGGATATATCGTAAAAAGAGATGTAGCCAAATCCCAGTGAAAAATCTTTCATTTTAAACTGCTCTCCCAGGAAGGGGCGTAACCGGGCTTCCATGGAAGCCTGCATCTCCGCCCGAATGGGAGTTAACCGCCACACCAATTGTACGGACAGGATGGCGGTAAAGAGAAAAAGAAAAAAGTAAAATACCCAGTTATTTTTACGTTTCATGCTTTATTGTCACATTCCGTTCTGGCGAAAAATTCGCCGCCCAGCTTTTTAAATGGTTTCCCTACCTATTTCGTTCCCTTCTCCGGGAAATTCCCTGGTGGCAGGAAAATCTGCCCTTTTTAAAGCTCAACAATTTAAGAAAATTTATAAATTTAAACAAATCTTGATTACAGGAGATTGTTCTTTAAACAGCTAAATGCAGGTGGGGAAATCAATCGGCGTTTTCTCCAATCTTTTGCGATGCATTGAAATGTTTTTTCTGGAAGTGTGAAAAAGGATTCGAGCCGGTAATCGGGTGCAAAGGGTGGTTCAGAGGAGGCGTTTTAGCACAATCAGGGAGATGTCGTCGAAAGCGGGGGTGTCCCCCTGAAATTCCCGCACCGCGGCCAGTAACCGATTGCCCATTTCCGGAGCGGACAGCTCCCCAAGTTGCTGAAGCTTTTCCTTTAAGCGCTCTTCCCCAAAAAATTCCCCTTCCCGGTTTCGGGCATCGGTGATTCCATCGGAATAAAGGAGGAGGACATCTCCGGCGTGCAGGGAAATCTGGTGCACCTGGTATTCCACCTGCGGCATCAGTCCCAGTGCCGGATTGCCCCGCGGAAGTTCCTTCACTTCCCCTTCCTGTAGCAGAAGAGGTGGCATGTGCCCGGCATTGAAAAGATGAATCCGGTTAGACTGTGGCGAGAGTTCCAGGTAAATGAGGGAAGCAAACCGGTTGGGGAGCGAAACCCGATAGAAAATTTCGTTGAGCTTGCTGGCGAATTGAGGGAGATTGGGATAGTCCGGTGCCAGACCACGGAGGATGGCCTGAATCTGGGCTGTAAAGAGGGCTGCTCCCAGCCCTTTCCCGGAAACATCGGCCAGTACCAGCGCAAACCGTTCCTCGGTAATTTTCAGGAAGTCCACCAGATCGCCTCCCACTTCCCGGGCAGAT
Organism: Calditrichia bacterium; assembly: GCA_027039625.1. Classification (GTDB taxonomy): domain Bacteria; phylum Calditrichota; class Calditrichia; order RBG-13-44-9; family RBG-13-44-9; genus JALXCH01. Next base: position 1,364 of record JALWDQ010000130.1, read on the forward strand.
TCGGTGGAAAGCCACACTTCCCAGCCTGGAAGATGAGCAATCTGGGGAGGAAGCAGTGCCTGTTGCACCGAACGCCCGGCTTCCAGTTCGCCCCGTGCCAGCAGTTTATCCTTCAGTTCCAGCATCAGCACAAACAAAATAAGGGCAAGACCGATGATGCGGTGATAGCCTAATCGGGTGGTTCCCGTATCTGTCGTTACCTCCACTATAATGGGAAGCAAGAAAAGACCGATGAGCAGGAGCAAACGACGGGTGGGCGAAAGCTTTAAAATTAACGCCTTGAACAACCAGTAAGTGATGGCAAAGC
>JALWDQ010000131.1:0-16292 GCA_027039625.1 Calditrichia bacterium
GGTGTGTACCACCCGGTGCTGATTTTCCGTTCCGCCCACAATCACCGGCTTGCCCCGCAGCAGGGGGTTAAATCCCTGCTCCACTGAGGCGAAAAACGCATCGGCATCGATATGGGCAATGAGGCGCGCCGGACGGGGCGTATCGTGTGCCATGGCGATTCCTCCTGTGATGTAACCACCTCTGCTTTTTTTAACTAAATTGATGAACTTATGTTTACCTAAATTTATGGGTAAGAAAAGACAGATGTAAGGGGAATTTTTGGGTGGGAATGGCGGGAAAAGGTGAAATTATATTGAGTTTAAAAAGGAAGTATTTCAGGTGTTGGTGAATGGCTCAACCAGATGTTTCTTATTGTTCTATTCAGAATGGTGCAATATCTTTAACCGATTTTACTTGTTCGCTATTTTTCCCATTGGCTATAATGAGTAACTATTCCGGGAATAAGCAGAAACTGGAGTACAGGTTTCTACAATTATATTAAGAACCAGATGCTAAAGCACCACTTTTTATTCGTACTACAGATTAAACTACTTTTGTTTCAAAAGAAATGCACTAATTCCATTTAACACCTGTTCCAGAATATTATCCTCCGAGAGGATTGTTTGGTGATTGGCTCCGGGAATTAATAAAATTTCTTTGTGTTTAGATGGGCATATTGAGAATAATTTTTCACTCATAGCTGGTGGTACAAAATTGTCTTCTTTTCCGTGGATAAAAAGGATGGGAATTTGTACTCTTTTTATTAAGGTTAAATTGTCTAATTTCCGGATATTTTTATCTGTTATAATTCTTACGAACGGCCTTTTGTAAAAAGGAATGCTTTGGTTTTTTAAGTAATCAATCATTTCCTGTGCCGAAGTAAAGGGACTGATTAAAATAATTCCGTTTATGTTATCGATGGTGTTTATATTTTTAAGAGTAACGTAACTACCAATGGAATAACCAATGATATAAGTGGGCAGTTCTTTCTTAAAATTTTTTACAGAGTAGAAATATTGTAATGCAGCTCTTCCATCCTCCGCAATTCCATCTATTGTGGGTTTCCCCTCACTAAATCCGTATCCCCTGTAATTTATGGCGAAGATGTTAGATTGTAATGTTTTCCCAATTTTATTAAAAAAGGGGATTTTATAGCGAAGGTTATAGGCATTTCCCTGGAAATATATAATGTTCATTTTTGCTTCTTTCAAAGAAAGAGACCATGCTTCTAATCTTACACTGTCTGCAGTAGTAAAAAAATGCCGTTCAAAATTGAATTGAGTGTCAATTTTAAATTCTTTTACTGGATAAAATAAGTTCTCTTCATTGAAAGAGATGGTGGTGCAGGAGGTTAGAACCAGGAATAAAATAAATAAATTGTACTTTAATAAAATTTTCATGTTTACTCCTCCATGTTTATTAAAGAGAGTGGGAATAGTTTACCATGATTTTTTAAATTATTGCAGTTTTTTCCTGATTCTTTGTAAACCGAATTAAATTCTTGTATCGGCATTTTAACTTCCTCCCGTGATTTTCCGTTTAAAATTGTAGGTTAGCAAGACACGATTAAACTTCTCGTCGAAATGTCTTTTGGGAGGAGTATGTTGAGGGCAGGATATTGCAATACCATAATATGAGGGGGAGACAATCTCGCTGCCATTGTTAGTCTGGATGCGGGGGTAAAACAGGGCAACTCCACATGGGATAAAATGAACCATTAGCAGATTGGCAAAGATGACGGGATTAGTGCTGGTGTTTTCGTTATTAAACCTGACGAAGCATGCTCCGATGCATACACTTCGGTAACAGGAAAGATAGAACCATATTGCTTTATCGTTGAATATAGGAGGATTGTAAAAATTCATCAGGAGTTAAGACTGGAATTTGGGTGGTTTTAAAATCCTTTTTATTTCGTGTAATAATCCCTTCAATATTGGCTTTTATTGCAGCATAATAATGTATCGCGTCTTCCAGATCCTCAAAATCAGAAGTCAATGCAAGATCAATTATTTTATCATTTACTGGAACTACTTTAAGGAATGTTCTTAGTTTTTTAATTAAATTAATGGCATCTAAATGTGATTTAGTACGCCGGATAATAAAATAAAGCGTATCTACTGCAGCAGCAGAAATGTAACCGCTTATTCTCTCTTCAACGCAAAAAGTTAACACTTCCGCAGATGCTTCATAAAATTCGGCTAGATTCATTAATACATCCAATAATACATTGATGTCAATAAGAATTCTTTTCATGAATGTTTTTCGAGTAAATATTTAAGTCGTTCGAGCTGTAATTGTTCGTCTGAAATATCTGAGGGAATACTCCCGGTAATTTCTTTTATAATTGGGGATATTCGAGAACCTTGATCGGCCTGATCTGATATTGATTTCAAAAAGTCACTAATGAGTTGATCAAGCTTAATTCTTTTTCTTCGAGCATAATTTTGCGCAACTTTTATTATTTCCTCATCCATTTCAATAGTTACTTTTTTTCGCATTTGAATATCCTCTTATCAATTCGTATTAAACAATTTATAAGCATTGATTTATAAATACAAGAAAATATTTTTTGCTTTTTATATTTTATGTTATGAACCTTAATGAAAAAATATCTTCAGACAGGATGTTCCGTGCAAACATTGGTTTTTAGAAAGACGAAATTAAATCATATATATTGGCTGGTTCCAGATCGGGGTAGGCTTCCAGAATTTCTTCTTCGGTCATTCCGTCAGCTATCATAGCGATAATAGTGTAAACAGGAATTCGCAGGTTTCGGATGCAGGGTACCCCTCCCATTTGTTTGGAAGCCACGGTAATACGAGTAAATTGCGAGGTAAATTCTCTGGGTAGTAAAAAATGGAGGTTTTTTAAGTGATGGTTTTGTTTACCGTGCCGTGGATTCTCGTGATTTGTTAAGAGTCGTTTTGGTGCTAAGTTCATTAAAGCATGCACAGATGCTTACGAAATTTTAATTGTCAAGCTCGGATTTTTTAAATAATTGTAAATGCTTTTCTATTCTGAACCGGGGTTTGTTATCACCAGTGTGGCATGTAATTCATCGCGCTGGCAGGTTACATCCATATCCTGTTTGTCGAAAAATTCTGCTACCTCAAAAACCGAAACGCGTTTAATATTTGGTGAGAAACCTTCGCTGCGACGGATTTCCTGAAGCAGTTTCATCCCTTTGCGATTGAAATCGCGCAGTATAATTTTGCCTTCGTTCTTAATCACCCGTTGTAATTCAATTAAAATATCCCAGGGATCAGGGAATTTCTGGGTGAGATAATTACAAATAATGTAATCGAATTTTTTATTGGGGAAAGGGAGGTTTGTTGCCTGAGTACAGATATAATTCCCGGAAAAGGGAATGTGAAGAATCTCCATGCTGTTGCGAATGGAATAAATGGTATTACAATTTTCGCTGGAGGCAATAAAATTGTAACCGGAATGCGCCAGTAGAAAGGGTAAAAAGGAGAAGTCACAAAATGGAACTAAAATTTGTACCTGGTCTGTGTTCTGTGGGAGAAATTTTAAAATGGGTTTCAAAGAAGGAAATACCCGGAAACCAGCCCGCTCGAATATCTGGAGCTTCCGGCGCAGGGTGAGAAAATCTTCCCACAAATTTTCTGGAATATCGGGTTGTTCCGGCAGGGTAAGGATTTTTTCTTTTATCGATTCAAAAAGATGGTTCTGATTCTCTGAATTAAGGTTCATGATTGGTTCCCCGTTCATTAAAAGACTGTTCGATAATACCGAAAAAATTTGATGAAGTTAATCGTAAAGTCTCCGAAACGCAAGTAACGCATGGGACTGATGTGGTGTTTCTCTCCTATTTTTCAGAATTACAAAGCCTGGCTTCCTGGAATCGCCTTATTGCTTCCTGAAAATGTAACAGCTGCTACTATTGCTTTATTTTTCGTAAATAAAATGTGTGTCCCTGGTATTCGGTTGCGATAATTTCCCCTTCCTGGATGAGCTGTTTTACCAATTCAAAGGAAGCACCGTTTTTGTGCAGGAATTCCGTGATTGCTTCGTGGCGCATGGGATGCACAGCCGTAATACTCAACAAATCGTCACGTACCCGTCCGGTGGAAGCAAATGCGTTTCCTTCGTACCCAATTAAATATTCCACCGTGGCGAGCTTTTGAGAGAATATCTGAAATGCCCAATTTAAAGTGTTCTCATCCGGAGGATGCACGAACTTTTCTGCCGGGGGACGGATGGGAATGGCCAGATAGGCTTTTTCCGGCTGTAACCGGGTGATTAATTCAGCAAGGGATTCCAGTTGAGGTTCGGTAGTATTGATCTCCGGAATAAGCATGGTCTCCGTGAGGATTTTTCCCCGGTATTCTTGAGAAAATTCCACCAACCCCCGAATGTGCTCAGTAAATTGCAATTGATGATGCGGGCGATTGATGGCTCGCCAGGTTTTCTCATCCGCTGCATCCACTTTAAGGGAAACCAGGTCTGCCTGAAGTAATGCCTCCCGAACTCCGGGAAGAAAAAGAAGAGAAGCGTTGGTAATGACTGCAATGGGAATACTCAGTTCCCGAAGCTGAGCAATGTGTTCCCTTAGATGGATATCCAGTGTGGGCTCCCCGTCCGGCACAAAAGTAAGGTAATCCACCGTTTGATTTCTGCTCTGCAGAAGATAGAGCTGCTGGCGAACCGCCCGAAAGATGGTCTCCGGAGTATAAAAAGATGCCGGTTTAACCCGTAGTTTGAGCGTACGCCCAAGCTGGCAGTAGATACAGGAATAGGTACAAATTTTGGGAGGAATGTTGTTTATTCCCAAACTGCGCCCCAACCGGCGCGAAGGAACCGGGCCAAACACTAGGTGCTCACTCATGTATTCCAGAAAAATCACTCCTTCTTTTTAATGGGATCCCAGATAACCAGAATTACTGCCCCGTGCTTAGAGGTAAAGGGGCCGTGGGTGGCTTCGGCGGGGATGAGTCGATACGTTCCTTTTTTGTATTTTTGCCCGCCGCTTTCGTATTCCCCCTCCAGCACAAAATGCTGCTCTGTGGAGATGTGGGAATGTGCTTCCACCCGAAACCCCGGGGGCAGTTTCAGCATAAACGTCCGTGCACCGTTCTCGTCCCGTAACACTTTGATTTTGGTACCGTCGGGGTAGCCTTTGGCATCCACCCAGGGGAGGTGCTCGTAATTGAAGGTAATCTCGTTCATGGAACTATCTCCTGATTTGATTTTTTTCATAGAAATATAAGAATAACATGCTGCCGAATACAAAAGAAATGATTCGGCAGCACAACGGATTACCCTTTATTTCGTTTTTGCATCAACAATTGATGGTGGTAACCACCTTCTCGCAGGAGTTTAGCTCCGCAATGTGGGCACCGTTCTTCCTGGCAGGGGATGCCGCGCCGATGCGGTGCACGATAACCGCATTTAGGGCAAACGCAGTAGCCTCCGCTTCCCATTCCACCCATGCCGGAACGAAAGAACATGGCTCATCCCTCCTTATTTAAAAATTTTTACCAGTTGTGCTCATAAAGTAAATTTTACTTTTGCAATTATTGGAATAACTTGTCATTCTGAGTCCTGCCCAAGCAGGACGAAGAATCTCGTTAAAAGTAAACGGCATTTCAATAATACGCTGCGCCTTTCCGGAACGCTCTGTACCGTTCAAAATCGAGTTTATTGAGCGAAAATCCTGCACAAAAGCTTTTAGCACAACGTGTAACCTTTATTGCTCCTTATCCTCTTTTTCCAGAGTTTCCAGACGTTGGCGAATCTGGTGAAGTTCTTCTTCCAGCATAGATGCCTGATTGCGCAGATACTCCATTTCTTCCCGTCGGGAAGGATAGAAAGTTTCTTCATTCCACCAGCCGGGGGCACCAAATCGACCGTATCCCCATCCGCGGCCAAAGCCGTATCCACCAAACCGGTTTGCCCATCCGGCGCCACGAAAGCCACCAAAACCCCGGCCATATCCTGCATAACCACAAAAACCTCGTCCCCAACCCGTCATTGGACCTCTGCCTAAAGGACCTCTTCCATCAAATCCAGGCATGAGATATCCTCCTTTTTATTATGATTGTGAATGATTTAATTCCTTCTGACATTGTGGACAAAGACCAAAAAAATCCAGTCGAAAATTAAAGATTTTAAACTGGAATTTTTCCGCCACACGCTGACGCAGGGTTTCAATCTGCTCTAAATCCTCCGGTATTAAATCGTCGTAATGAAAGATTTTTTTGCAGCGCAGACAAATCACATGGTGATGAGGTGTGGATTCTGCGGGATTAGCTGCCAGTTCGAAACGGGCCCGTCCGTCGCCGAATTGCATTTTGTAAACCAATCCCATTTCCACCAGCAGTTCCAGTGTCCGATAAACGGTGGTCAAACCGATTGCGGGATAATTCCGATGGACGGCCAGGTAAATATCCTCGGCGCTGAGGTGCTCTCGCGTCTGGCTGAGGACTTCCATAATGGCACGGCGTGGTTCAGTAAAGCGCAGCCCCATTTTCCGGAAATGTCCCCGCCATCCCCCTCGATGTCCGCCACTTCGACCTTTCATATATCATCCTTATTGAAAATGATTACCATTTCCAATATAGCAAACGAAATTGTTTCTGTCAAGGTTCCTGGAGAATTAATTTTTCGAATTCGCCTTGTTGCGAGTTTATAAATTATTAGCCGGGGACAATGAAGGAAAGCGGGAAGCATGAATTACGGTTGTTTTAGGAGACCGCAACGCACTCCACGAATTAACAACAACTGTATTTTGTAGGGGCTCTCAATAAATAGGGTTTTAAATCAATAATTTGGCAAAAGTAAAGATGATGGGGGTAAATCTGGTTCCCACAAACAAGTTCATGGACTATTCGCATTCCGTCCCCAGGGAGTAAACGAAGTGGGGGGATCTCTCATTCCCATGGCTGAAGGCCATGTGCAAAAATCTTTCGGCCACTCCGTGGCCTCTCACTGTGTCTATGACACATTCACCCTCCGAAACTTCCAATGTTAAAAAATTTCTCTTTATATTAAAGAAAATCCCATTGCATGCACAGCATCATGCGGACATTTTTCATTTTTAATTTTTCATTTTTCATTTTCTTCAGTGTCTTCTGTGTTTTCTGTGGTTTCTAAAATTTCAGTGGTTGCAAAAAATTGGAATTAGAATTGAATCCCCAGGGCAATGCGTTGAACATATCCCAGTTGGCTCATCCCAGTAATGGCGTAATCAGCCTGAATTTTCCAGCGCTGTAAGGGGAGTTGAAATCCCAGCCCGGCACTGCCCGTTTCCAGATCGTGGTTAAGCTTGTACCCGGCACGTAAGAAAAACATTTCGTTCCAGGCGTACTCCATTCCTAAGGAGAGATTTTCGGGGGAGTCGTTGTAGTTACTCCCATCCACACACAGAGTCAGTCGCTGGGCAGGAGAGAGAATTAACCCCTCTGCGGTGCCGATTACATCCAGTGCCAGCCCAATGCGAAAGTTTGACGGAAGGTGCCAGCTCTCCGTTGCCATGCGCGAGGGGACTAACGGATTACCGGTCTGCTCGGGGTGCGGATCGTAGCTGACGATGAGATCGCGCCCATCCAGTTTCATTCTTCCCCCAAAATTGCTCATGGACATGCCCAGCTTCATGCCTTTGAAACCGGTTTTGAGCATTCCACCCACATCCACGGCAACGGTGTGTGCCGTTTCGTTAAACAGCGTTTGCTGGATGAACTTAACCGTGACCCCAAAAGAGAAACGGTCAGTCATCATGCGGGAATAAGTAGCACCGATGGCAATATCCTGCACATCGAAATAAATGCCATTCCCTTCCGGTTCTTCGATGGTGGTTTGCTCCATATCAGACGTGTTTAATGTGGTAAAACTAAAACCAATGCGTGACGCAGAACTGATGGGCACCACAATACCCAGAAAATCGTGCTGGATATCCAGGAACCAATCCGTGTGGCTGGCTAAAATGTGCCCTCGGGGCATCCAGGCGATTCCGGCGGGATTCCAGTACAGTGCGCTGGCATCGTTAGCCAGCGCCGAGAAGCTGCTTCCTAGAGCGGCTGCCCGGGGACCCACCCCAATTTTCAGAAACTGGGCTGCCGATGTGCCTGCCTTGGTAACTGCCTGCACGGTGTGATTCCATCCATTCAAACAAAGAAAAATAACAAAGAAAGCAACCAATCTGCGCATGGTTTTACTCATCTTTTTCCTGAACCTTTTTATCCTTTTTAACGAATAATGACAAATTTACCGGTATGTTCATCCCCATCCGGTGTTTTGACCCGGAAAATGTACAGACCGTACGCCACGTTTACACCTGCCTTGTTCTGCAAATTCCAGAATTCGTGATCGTACAATCCGTCATGATGCAGGGTAATCACATGGTCGCCTGCGGTGGTGTAAATTTCGATATCGCAAACACCGGGTAAATGGGTGAATTGGATGCGACCTTCGAACTGGCTGCGCTCCCATCCTGCCCGAACGATGTAGGGATTGGGGACCACCTTAATCTGGCTTAAATCGCTCTTCTGCCGCCGCTGCTGCGGTTTTGGCACGGTGAATTCATAATAAATTTCTGAGCGAAACAGTTTACGGGTGCGAATGGTGAATTCATCCCCCTGCTGGGGTTTGACCGGAGTACGTTGTACCAGCTGGGCATACTGATTCAGATATTGTTCCGGATAGTTCTGGGTAAGGATAAAAATCCCCACGTGGCGGGTGTACCCGGTACGCGGGTCGTAAATTTCCCGCTCGGGAATGATAATATCCGGCCACAGGTAAGCCCAGAGGGGCGTGTTGGGATTGTACCCTTTGCCGCCCGGCTCCAGATCCCAGCCCAGGGGACTGTAATGGGCATTGTGCCAGTTCGGATCAGCCTGAATTTCGTATTCTCCTAAATAAGAAGTTGAAGAAATGTCGATGGGATTCTCCGGGTCGTTAATGATCTCGATTTTTAACGGAATTTGCGGATGAATGGTGTCCGCCAGAACTTCATCATAATACAGGTCGAACCAGGTTAGTTGAGAACCACCGGTGTAATCCACCGTAAAGCGGATGTCGTCGCTGGTGTAAATGGCTTCCGGTCCTGCCCAGGGATGATTGGCAAAGTTCTCCCAGCGATGGGCGCGCCATTCGAACGTACAGGTATCGCCCTGCACCTTCGTCCAGCCAATAAAAGTCACATCCGGTTTTGCATCCTGGGCCAGTACCCGAAATCCATCGGTTACCGGAATGTTGTCTCCCGTTTTATTGAGCAACGGCTGGTTAAAGAGCAGGGTGTCGCCGGTGGTAACATCGATGAGGTTTAGCGTGGTGGTGATGAGCGTATCGGGATTCCCTTCCTCATCGGCGACAAACTGGTAACCGGCATCGTTGAAGGTGACGCGATAGGTGTGCCCGGTAAGGCGGGTGGGATCCACAATTTCCACGGAAAGACGGGAATCGCATAGGCCTCCTACGGGAGGAAGCGAGTCTGCCGAAGGAATACTCGGTACTTCCAGATCTGACGCCAGAGCAGAAGGTACCACCGAAACCACATTCACCTCGTCGGGAGTAAGTCCCATGGGACTTTCCAGCGCCGGGACACCGGTGGTGGGATCACCCCGATCGTAGGCGGTGATGGCGTACCAGTATTCCTTCCCGTTGTGCACGGTGGAATCCACGAAAGTGTGTCGCAATCCCGTATTGCTTCCCAGGAAGAAATTGGAATTCGGATCCCGCCCCGAGACGTTGTTATCCAGATCGAATTGAGCAATCGGGACGTAGCCAATCAGGTTTCCTTTCTCATCGGTAATGGGGGAACCCCAGCTTTGCCCGAAATCCTCGCTCCGGTAAATGCGATACCCCTCGAAGTCCATCAGTCCGGAGAGCAGGTCGCGCGAAGTCTCGGAAGGAGTGCCGTCCCAGGTAAGAGTGACCCGCTGGTTACCCGCCACCGCCTGAAGAATGGGCGGGCGGGGAGCGTTGGGTCCCAGATAATTATTCTCTGCCATGTGGTACACCATTTCCGCATTGGCGCGCATCTCGCTTTCGTTTTCCCCCAGCACCACGGCAAAAGCAGAATGGAGCGTATCGTGGGGGAACACGGTTAACGGTCCCGTAGAAACGATGAAAACAAAATCGGTACCCAGTTTCTGTCCCGTGGGATCCATGTCATCGGCCAGGGCATCATCGTCGATGCGACGATTGTCCCCGTGGAAGAAATTGCTAACCGTGATGTGGCGCCCGGAAGTGTCGCTGGACATGATTTCCCACAACTGCTCGTTGGTGTTGGGTTCGTAAATGTTGTCGAAATAATGGAAATCGGTGATGCCTTTGTCCTGTGGGGTGCGAAGCATGAGAAATCCGATGTAACCGGTAATGTCCCAGTTCCCTTCGTTGGGATCGGCGTCCCAGAGGTACACCAGATTGCGCTTTCCCCCTTTCTCCACCGAGGTAAAACGCAAATGGTCGTGGGCATCGAAATCTACTTTAAAATCGGTCATGTAGCCCACATAAACGGAATCCAGAGTAGAATCCGAGGTATTGATAATCTGCAAGTCGAAAATCAAAAAGTCCCGGGCGTAGGAGCGGCTGAAGGAATACGAGGACTGGTGCACTTCAAGGCCGTAGGGTCCAAACATATTGTTCTGGTCGGTGTATTCGCTGTAAATATCGCGTTCGGAGACAAATTCGTCCGGCACCTGCTCGCTGGTTTCGGGATCCAGGCGGAAGGGGCCCGGCCAGAAGGGATTTCCGCTGGCATCCATGGGCCAGGTGGCGGGGTTGTCGGAGCTGGCCAGGATGGGAGTTCCATCGGAAGCGGTGACATCGCCGGAAAAAAGATTGCCCAGAGAACCGTCTTTCGCTTCCCAATCGTAGTTTTCCGCCACACTTCCGATATTGCTGATGGAAGTAACCACGTCGCCTTTTACACCCACCAGCAATTCCAGCCCGAAACAGTATTGATGACGATAATTTGCCCAGCTGGGCCAGTGCATTGCCGGAGCAAAGAGGTGAAAGCTGGAGATGATACCGAAATTACTCACCACATTTGCCAGCTCTCCGCGATCCATAATTCCCACACCACGGTCGATTTTAGCCGTGGGCTTGCTCAAACTGCCCTTTAATCGTTCGCCATATTTTTCCATTAAAATTTGTGCTTCGTTACGGGCATTGTGGAGATTCTGCGCCCGAATATTCACGGAAAAAGTAAATAGAAGAATTAATAAACCGGTAAACAGGTTCATTCCTGCGTATTTCATGAATGTCCTTACCTCATTTAAACATTGCACATTCTTTTTCGTTTAGCGAAAATACACCAGTGCTCCCATTCGAATCAGTCGCGGAGGACCTGCATCGCTGGGGTCGTGCACGTAATCGGTTCCCGAAGCCAGTAAATGTAATTTCCCCGTATCCCAGAGGCGACCGGTAAACGGTTGCACCCGCAGAGCGTTCAGCTTGTCGAAAAGATTGGTGATTTCGGCAAATACACCCAATTGAGCACCCGCCAGGTACCAGCGCTTTTCCAGACGCACATCCACTGTTCCAGTCCAGGGTTGGCGGGCGGAATTGGGTTCAATGAAAAGCGTGGGGTCGTCCGTCCGCGGTGTGTAAGGTAAACCGGAAGCGTACTGGATGATGAAATTGAGATGCAAATCCGAGAGCAACGCCTTCTCCCAGAAACCTGCCGTTTGGCGGCGAGGATAGGTTAACGTAGCGCTGGCGTTAATCACATGCCGCCGGTCGAAATCCAGCGGGTATTCCCGGTGCACCTCTTCCATTCCATAGTAAGCATTGTAAGCTTGCTGGGTGGGGAAGGAACTGTTCCCCGTGGCAATGGAATAGGTGTAATTAACCACCATATTTAAATACGGGTTCTTCCGGTAGCGCCAGGAAAAGTCGATGCCCTTCACACTGCCGTAATCAATATTGGTGAATACGGAATACTTGTAGATGAGCTTTTTTCGGTAGTAGTGGGTTCCCAGCAAATTCTCCAGATCTTTGTAGTAAGCGGTAATTTCCAAGGCGCTGTTGGAACCGATCATAATTTTCAGCCCGGATTCGTAAGACACTGTTTTCTGGGGTTTCACACCGGGGTTCCCCACAATGACGAATGCTTCTTCCGCCATGTTCTCGGGATTCTGGTAAAGCAGGTTGGTGAAAATATCCGCATAGTTGGGGAACTGGAAAAAGTGTCCGTAAGAGAAGTGAAACACGGTAGTCTCGGTAATGGGAAAAGCCATCCCCAGGCGGGGACTAAGCTGGTAGCGCGGTGGGGTATCCACCAGCGGCGAAGTGGGGTCGTCGATGCGTTCCCACTTCCGGGCGTTAACATCCACATAATCCAGCCGCAAACCGGCATTGATGATGATGTAATCGTACTCCATCTTATCCTGTACGTACGCTGCCCATTCCAGCGGTTTTTTGTCGAAGGTGATGGTGCGGTTGGCTCCTCCTTCATCCGGCCAGGGTTCCAGCCGTTTGTAGGAATAAAGGTCGTTCTGTTTTACCTCGAATCCGGTTTTAAACTCGTGATGAATGCCGTACTGGTAGTTTAAATCCCCTTTAATGGAATAAATTTTAGAACGTGTGTGCAGGTACAGTTCTTCATTCCCCCGAATGTAGAATTCCAGCTCGTTGTCCCGTTCCCCCTTGCGGTATTCGGTATCGGGATCTTTGAAGCGGTGGTGTTCCCAATCCCACACCCCGTAGGTGCTGCGCTGGTCGGCCAGAGAAAGGTTCAGAGTGTAAAACAGGCGAGGGGAGAGGGTGTGGGTCACATTCAGGATGTGGCGGCGTTGGTCCAGATTGTTGATGCTGTGATTCTGGGGAAGATACTTCCAGGCATGGTTGTACACCTGGAAAATTCGTTTACTAAAATTTTCTGTGAAATGAATTTTGAGTGCCGGAGAAGCGAAGAAAGTGAACTTGGCAAAGTAGCTGCGGTCCAGATTGAATCCGTGGGGAAGGTGCGAATCCAAGTTGGAATATTTACCCGAGAGGAAGAAAGCCAGTTTGTGCAACCCGGGGATGGGACCGCTGAAAGAGCCCTGAAATTGCCCCGGCCAGGGGACGAGGGTAGGATATCCCTGAAAGGGCTGGGAGGGCGGAAAGAAAATCAGGCGTTCGCCCGTATCGGCATTTACAACCGGATTTTTGTCCTCTACAATAGCATTTTTTCGGCGGTAGGGTGAGCGATTCAGGTAACCGGAGATAAATTCCAGCTTGCCGGTATATCGCTTCGAGGGCTCTTTGGTCACAATGTTAACGATTCCCGACATCACATTGCCGTACTCAGCATTGAAGGTACCGCTAATCACCACCATTTCGTCAATGGCTTCCTCGTCGATAGCAAGCCCCAGATTGGCACCAATCTGCTGGCGGCTCTGGTTGCTTTCCAGTACCTCGCTTCCAAAACCACCGCGCAGGGGATCGTCCATATACACGCCGTCTATTAGATAGGCGATGTCGCCGCTTCGCCCCCCACGGATGTGAATCCGACCCGAAGCATCTTTTACCACCCCGGCCTGTAACGCCAGCACATCTTTGAAATCCTTCACCGGCATTTCGGTGATGGTTTTAGCATCCACGTACGCCTGCCGAGAGGTGATGTCCTTTTGCACCATGGGACGTTCTGCGGTTACCACCACTTCTTCTCCCTCAATGGCAGTGGGTTTTAAGCGAAAGGTGAGGGTTGTGGTAAGGTCCACCCGAACCTGCACCTGCTTCTTGACCACTTTCTGATACCCCAGCATAGAGACTTCCACGTCATAATATCCCGGGGGAAGATTCAGAATGATGAATTCCCCGTTTTCGTTTGTGGAAGCCCCGAAATGGGTGCCGAGCAGCAGGATGTTGACCCCGGGAAGTGGTTCGCCGGTCTCACTGTCCAGAACCAGCCCCCGAATTTTTCCGGTGGTTCCCGCCAGAAGGGAAGTGGTGATGAAAAGTAATAAGATGAGAAGACCTGAACTTACCGATTTCGTGAAAAACTTCATGGATATTGTCCTCTGTCTTAAACGTTCAGGTGTTTCGGTGTTTTTTTCACCCGAGCGCTTACCTCTGTTTAGGTAGGGCCCGGTGGCATTTGCTTTTTTTAAGTTCAGGTAAGCTGTGAGCACTGGTTTTGAACCAGATGATGTCGTTTCTTGAATTCTTTCCATTTGAATAGACCCGATTTGCCGGGTGCGCTTTACTTTCTTTGATACGGGCAAATCTGTAAATTTTATGGTGCCTGAATTGTTGACTCCTCGCTCTGGAAGAATAAGTTTAATGTGATTTGGGTAATATCTTTTCCGGAACAAGAAGAATCATTTCCTGTATTGGCTTCTAAAACATTTTTAGAGATTGTGGTTGGAGAAAGTTGCCCTTGTTTTATCTTACCGGATTTGTTTTGAGGCAATTTGTTAGAATTCATTCTCATTTGCAGATAAGGGTGTCTTCCGGATTAAAATTGCGAATTATTGGTCATGGAGAAAGCAGGACTTTCCGCCGCAAAGGGGAAAGTCCTGCAACGTGGGATGAAATCAACGCACCAGAAGCATTTTCCGGGTTTGGAGAAATTTCCCAGCCGTCATTCGGTAATAGTAGATGCCAGCGGGAACATCATTGCCAGAATCATCTTTTCCGTCCCAGGTTACCTGAAAATGCCCCGCGTTGTAGAAACGGTTCACCAACTGGCGGACTTTTTGTCCCAGGTTATCGAAGACCTCGATGGTTACCTGGCTGCTGCGGGGAATATCGAAGGCAATGACCGTGCTGGGATTAAAGGGATTGGGGAAGTTCTGGTGGAGCTGGAAGTCCTGGCTCACTGTGGGAGTGGGATCTTCAATGGCACTGGATGTGGAGATGACGTAAATGTCATCCACAATCAGGTTGGTAGTATCGTACCCCATAAAATCCAGATAAAAGGTGTACACCCCGATGAATCCCTGGGTAAATAGGGGACTGGAGGTGGTGTCGCTGTACGGGCAGCCGGGCAGTTCCTGGTCGTCGAAGTAGAACCAGAAATTGTTCCCCACGGCTTTCACGGCCAGTTTGTGCCAGCCACTGGTGCTGGGAATGCCCCCGGGAATTTCGCTGGACATCCAATCTTTTATTGCCACCGGTGTGGCAGGTGAATCCGAAGGACGCTTCCGGAAACGCAAGCGAGGCGTCATGGAATTGAAATTCGCCAGGAACTGGTAGCCGGAACTTAATCCGCTGGAATCTACGCGAAATTCCAGTCCGTAATATTCCACTCCCATGAATGTGGGATCGATGGGGAGGAAAAATTTCGCTTCCAAGTAGAAATCGGTGTAGGTGCCGGTACCGGAGAAATTTTCACCTACCTGCCCGGAATCCGGACGGTTGGTGGTCAGGCGTCCTACCCAGCCATCGCCGCTGGGATTACCGCTCCACATGTGCGGTTCGATCAGGGGAGCCACACCACTGGTATTAAAACCGGCATACCAGGTGTTCTGAAGACTCCCATTGGCAAACGTTTCGGTGTACAGAGTGTCCGCGGCAAAAATCCCATAGGCCAGCACAAAAATACTTAAGATCATCAGCGGTAACGTTTTGCTCATCGTCTCCTCCTTCGGCTTTTGTTCGTTCCAATTTAAAAGAACAAATTATTATTTTCAAGTTTTTACTGGTACTCCAGCCATTTTTATGATTTTTGTGAAGTGAGATGAGGGATTTATTTGGAGATGAGGTATGTTAGTTTTGTAGGAGAAGGAGGAGATTTTTTAAACCGAGTTTGACAATTATTTATTTCCCCAATAGCCCGATATTTATTAAAATACCCGCAACAAAGATGCCTATCTTTAAAAAATTGAGGCGGCCTATACTCTAAATGAGATACCCATTGTCATTGCATCTGAGAATTATGATATCAGGTTATGTTTATTAAAATTAGCGGCTCAACAGGAAACGATAAAATGCACAAAACGGTTCAAATCGCCTAATCCTATCGCACCAAAGGTGGTAAGGTACGACACTACATCTTCCTGCATCTGGGGATAAATTCCTGGAAAAAGATGTGGAAAAATTCCTTAACAACCTGTTGATTCTCAAGGGACTGAGGCTGGAAAGCCTGGAAGGAGATATCGATGGCGTCAAAGATTTTAGCCAGATCTGGGCTCTGATGCATCTGTGGAAAGAACTGAAAATGAGCCGGATTATTGCCAGTGAAGCACTGAAAAGAAACATTCAGTTCGACCTGGAAGCTCATCTTAAGGCTCTAACCTTTAATCGTCTTGATGATCCGGATTCAAAATTGAAAATATTGACAATGCAATGAGCCATGGAGAGATTGCGACGAGTTAAGGTTGTAAAATGGAAAAGCAAAGGATGAAAACGGTGGGGGATG
>JALWDQ010000132.1:0-1669 GCA_027039625.1 Calditrichia bacterium
TTGCCGGGGTGTATCACAAAATCTTCCTGCCCAATTACGGGGTGTTCGATGAGGATCGCTACTTTCAGGCCGGGCAGGGAATTCAGTATTATGTGCTCAACGATGTGCGCATTGGCATTAATATCTGTGAGGATATCTGGTATCCTGGCGGCCCCACCCGGGACCAGTCCCTTTACGGTGGGGCAGAGGTAATCATCAACATTTCTTCCTCTCCCTATCATTTCGGAAAGGCGCAGGACCGCTATCGGATGCTCTCGGTGCGAGCCGAGGATAATGATGTGATTGTGGCTTATGTGAATATGGTGGGCGGTCAGGATGAACTGGTTTTCGATGGCAACAGCATGGTGATTTCGGAAGGAGGGCGGCTGTTGTGCAAGGCGCCATCTTTCGAGGAAAGTCTGTTGACCATTACCCTGCATCCGGACAACGTGTTCAACAAACGGCTGCACGACCCGCGGCGGCGCAAGGAAAAGCTGTTTGTCCCGCCGGAAATGGATATCCGGCGCATCGACCTGGCACCGGTTTCTCTGCGCCAGAAAGAAGACCTGCCCACCAGCGGCATCGTCCCATTCCTGGATCCCATTGCAGAAGCCTACGAAGCGTTAAAAACCGGTTTACGGGATTATGTGCACAAGAACCGGTTCCATAAAGTAGTGGTGGGTGTTTCCGGCGGCATCGATTCTGCCCTGGTCACCACCATTGCGGTGGATGCGCTGGGCAAAGAAAATGTGATTGGCGTTTCCATGCCCAGCCAGTACACCAGCAGCGCCAGTAAAACCGATGCCCGGCAATTGGCGGAGAATCTGGGGATTACTTTCTACGAAATCCCCATTAAAAAATTGTTCGAAGATTTCCTGAAGGAATTGCAGCCCATTTTTGGGGATCGGCCTCCGGACATTACCGAAGAAAACATTCAGGCGCGTATTCGCGGCAATATTCTGATGTCGCTCTCCAATAAATTTCGCTGGTTGGTGCTGGCCACCGGTAACAAAAGTGAAGTCAGTGTGGGATATTGTACCCTGTATGGAGATATGGTGGGAGGTTTTTCGGTGATTAAGGATGTGCCCAAAACCATGGTTTATCAGTTAGCGAAGTATCGCAATCAGCAGGCGGGATTTGATTTGATTCCGGAGAATATTCTCAAGAAAGCTCCTTCGGCGGAGTTGAAACCGGATCAGAAGGATACCGATTCCTTGCCGCCGTACGAGGTGCTGGATCCCATTCTGGAAGCGTATGTGGAGCGCGACCGCTCCTTTGAAGAGATCGTCAGCAAAGGGTTCGATCCGGAGGTGGTGAAAAAGGTGATTCGGCTGGTGGATGGAAATGAGTACAAACGGCGTCAGGCGGCACCGGGAATTAAAATAACCCATCGCGCGTTTGGCAAAGACCGCCGCTTCCCCATCACCAACCACTACAATCCCAACGAAGAGAATGCTGCCGGAAAACAGGAGAAGGGATAAGAAATGGAAAATGAAAAATGAAAAATGTAAAATGAAAAATGTAAAATGTAAAATGTAAAATGTAAAATGTAAAATGTAAAATGTCCACTCGCAGAGTTCTGCGGACAGGATGCTTCGGATGAGCAATGACAGGGATGCCTCGATTGTCCTCGCCCATCCGAAGGATCCTGTGGACAGGGCTCTGTGAGCGACGTGGCGATCCCTTACAA
>JALWDQ010000133.1:0-1667 GCA_027039625.1 Calditrichia bacterium
GAGCTATTGCCCCGCCTCCTCGTCATCCTCGACGAATACACCAACCTCGTCGCAGAGGCCGGAGGCCCGCGCAGTTCCCTTGCCCAGAGCGTGGATCGCCTGGCCCGTATCGGGCGCAAGTTCGGCGTCGTCCTTGTCTGGGCGGCACAGGAGTTCAACCGAAGCCTCGTCGGGCGGCTGCGTGACCAGGGGGAGGCCGTGGCCTTCCGCCTGCGCAATGCCGACGCCGCCCGCAACTTGGGGTTACCCCAGGCCGTCCACCTGCGCCGCAAGGGACTGGCCGTCAGCACCCGATGGGGGACGTTCCAGAGCTACCTGCTGCCCAAGGAGCTGCTCATCGAGGCGGCAGGAGCCTCTTCCCGCGCAGGCGCACCGTTCCAGCTCGGCGAGGAGGAGCTTCGCCTCCTGCGCCTTGCGCAGGAGCACGGCGGGATGCTCTCCATCCCCATCCTGAAAGAGGCGGGGTGGTCGGAGTGGGCGGCCCGCACCATCCTGCGCCGGTGGGAAGAGCGCGGCTGGCTGCGCCGCGACCGCGCCGGTCGGCGTACCATCACCGCCGCCCTGCGGGAAGTTGCCTCAAGGCCTCAAGGCCCTCAAGGGGCCTCAAGGGACCTCAAGGCACCTCAAGGCCCTCAAGGTCTCTCGCAAGGCCTTGTCGAAGGAGGTATGGCGTGAAGATTATCGCCGTAGCAGCACAGAAAGGCGGCGTAGGCAAGACGACAACGGCGATCACCCTGGCCCACGGGCTGGCGCTCAAGGGCAAGACGGTGCTCCTCGTCGATCTCGACCCGCAGGGACAGGTGGCCGTTGCCTTGGGGCAACCCCAGGCATCGGGTATCTACCGGCTGCTCGTCGCCGAAGTCCCCTTGCGCGACGTTGCACGGAGGACAGGGCGCAATCACCTCTGGCTTCTGCCCGGCGACAAGCGCACAGTCACGGCGCAGACCGTCCTGCTCTCCGAGGGGTGGAACCTTGCCGAGGCGCTGCGGCAGAACCTCACGGCCCGCCTCAACGGGGGGATCGACTACCTTGTCTTCGACACCGCCCCGTCCGTTGGAGGCTTCCAGGAGGCAGCCGTTGCCCTCTCCGACCTTGCCATTGTCCCTGCGGCCACCGACCACCTTGCCCTGCACGGGGTGGCCAGCTTCCTGAGCACAATAGCCGTTCTGCGTCGTCGGCAGGGCTGGCAGGGGGCGATCTGGATGCAGCCGACCTTCTTCGACCCCACGCGGGCATCGCGGGAAAACCTTGCCCTGTTGCAAGACAAAGGCAAGGAGTTGGGGCTACCCGTCCTGTCGCCTATCCACCGCGCCACCATCCTGCGCGAGGCCGCCGCAACAGGGCAGACCATCTTCGAGTATGCCCCGCGCAGCCGTGCTGCTGAGGAATACGCCAGGCTCATCTGGAACGTCCTGGAATTTATGTAGGAGGCAACAATGCCGAGGAAGAAGCGAGCAGCCAATGACCCCTTCGCCGTGCTTGAAACCGAGGTTCCCCTGGAGCCGATGGAGGCCATCCCTGCCGCCTTGGAGCGTCGCCCAAGCCGTGCCAAGCGCAACAGAGCGTGGGAAACAAGGCACAGAACACGGTCCTACCGATACATTCCGGACGAGGTGCATCAGGAGATCGTCGCCATTGCGCAGCAGATGCACGTACCCACAGGGGAG
>JALWDQ010000134.1:0-1666 GCA_027039625.1 Calditrichia bacterium
TGGTAATTCCCACCGCTTCCCCCCGCGCATTTATCACCAGGCCACAGGCGCTCAATACCACCGAAGTTTCTTTTACCAGATATTTCAAACGGGGGAAATCCACCACCGCGTGCACCACCAGCGGTGTGAACACCGAGCCGAAGTTGTATCGCTTGGGTAACCTCTCCAGCAGATAAATGGTATCGCCTATTTGTAAAGGTGTTCCGCTCCGGAATCGTACGTAGGGGAAAACCGTATCCGCCTGGATGCGAATAAACGCCACCTGCGCCTGATCATCCTTTCCCACAAACTCTGCCGGGAATTCCCGTCCGTCGGTGAGCTTTACCCGAAAATCAGAGGGATGTCCCGTCAGCAATGAACCGTTTTCGGAAACAATATCCATACTTACCGGATACACATCGCTGCTCACCATCACCAAACCGGAATCGCTGACAATGATTCCATTATGAAAATGTTCAATTTTATTAAACGAGCCAATACGGGAATTGCTGGCTACATTCTGATAATAATGCACCAGACAAACCGCATCTTTGTATTTCCGGAAAATATCCTGAGCCGTCGGTTGCGCTGTTGCCATTCCCGCCCAGCCGAGGAACCAGATGCCCAGGAGAAAACGCCCTATCGCCCTCATGAAGTACTCTCTTTTTGAAGTTTTAAATTACCGGCCCATCAGTATCTCGAACCACTTCGAGCACCTCCCTTTCCATAATACGGTTCAAATATATTTTGTTTTTTATACGGATACTATGTATTTTTAAGGAAATAATTCGAATCGTCTGGGATAGGTATTTTGTTTAAACAATGAGGTTGTTTATGAGAGCCTTTCTTGTTACTCAATTTACTCGATATGTGGTATTTTTATTAGCCAGTGTGATCTGGATTTCGTGCGCGACGAATCCCGTAACCGGCAAGAAGGAGTTGATGTTGCTGAGCGAGGCGGATGAGATTCGTCTGGGGCAGCGGAGCGACGCCGAAGTGGTTCAGGTTTACGGGCTTTACCCGGATGCCCAACTGGAAAGCTATTTGAATGATCTGGGGCAGAAGCTGGTTCGGGTTTCCCATCGCCCGAATTTGAAGTTCACCTTCCGGCTACTGGACAGCCCGGTCATCAATGCCTTTGCCATACCGGGAGGATATGTGTACATCACCCGGGGAATTCTGGCGTATTTGAATAGCGAGGCGGAGCTGGCCGGGGTAATGGGGCACGAAATCGGGCATGTAACCGCACGCCATTCGGCACAGCAATACACTAAAGCTCAACTGGCACAGCTGGGACTGGGGCTTGGTGCTTCTTTTTCGGAAACTTTCCGGAAGATTTCCGGTCTGGCGGAATTCGGATTGAATTTGCTGTTTTTGAAATTCAGCCGGGATGACGAACGCCAGGCCGACGCACTAGGGGTGGAATACTCTACTAAAGTGGGCTACGACGCCACTCATATGGCAAACTTTTTCGTCACCCTGCAAAAGATGTCTGCCGAATCCCCGCAATTTGGATTACCGGATTGGTTCTCCACCCATCCCAATCCGGCCGAACGAGTAAAAAAAATTCGCGCTCTGGCGCGGGAATGGCAGAAGAAAGTGGGCGGTTCTTCCTTTAAAATAGAACGCAACCGCTACCTGCGGAAGATCGATGGATTGGTTTTCGGACAGGATCCCCGGCAGGGCT
>JALWDQ010000135.1:0-5134 GCA_027039625.1 Calditrichia bacterium
GGATGGAACCATTCAACATGCAGGCATCGAAATGCTGACTGCACCCAGAGCCACCTATCTGAATGGATATGGCGCGACTCTGGTGCTACCGGAGCAACCCTACCGTTTTGTTGCAGAGAATGACGAGCGAGTCAACCGAAAGCGGGAACTGGATATGGTCACCGGCGCTTGCTTGATGATGCCTGCTGCCCTGTTCCGAAAGGTGGCAGGATTTGATTCGGCTTACCGGAACGGCGGCGAAGATATTGATTTGTGCCTCAAGGTGCGCGCCGAAGGCTACCGGGTAGTGTACCAGCCGGAGGCGGTGGTGATTCATTACGAAGGGCGAACGGTCAGCCGTTTCGACTATGTGAAGGAAAATACCGAGCGATTTTTCCAGCACTGGGGATGGACGTTCAATGATGACTGGCGATTTGAACCGGATTTTCTGCCTTTGAAGAAATTAAGTCACCCGGCTACGCGGCAAGAATTTCTGGAGGACGCTTCCCGGAAAATTACCCACGCTCCTCAGGAGTTTAACAAATTGCGCCATGAGGTTAAACTGCTTCGCGAGAAAAAGCAAACCGGGAAAATCAGGGAGCTGTTTCAGCAGTTCTTGCGAAAATATCCCACCTATGTCGTTTCCCATAATGAATTTGGGGTATTTTATCTGCAGCAGAACGATCTGCCTCGGGCACTACACCATCTTCAGATTGCCCATTATCTGGAGCCGGAAAATATCGTGATTATGGAAAATCTGGCGGAAGTGTATCGTCTGGTCAAACTTCAGGAATATGCCAAAGTAATCTATCGAACCATTCTGGAACTGGAGCCAGATCGATTGTCGGCTCTTCTTTCCCTCAGCAAAATTTATATGGATCAAAAGAATTGGAAAAAGGCTCTTACGCTTTTGAATAAAGCGCATTCTCTGGCTCACCAAAACGAAAAAATCTTGAACTGGATTCTGGAAGTTCGTCAGCATATTGAAGAAGAAGAAAATAGAGGTTCAGAAAAAGGAAGAGGTAAAACCCGCATTCAGAAAATTGCCTGTCCGTTCTGCGGTTCTAAGAAAGCGGTTCCCTTCCGCTCCGTGGCCGATATTGTGAAATGCCAGGAGTGTGGCACCGTGTATCTGCGCACTCGCCCTGACCCCGAGGAACTGCGCAAAATGTACGATGACTATGCTAAAGAAGGCTCACATATGCAGCTTCCGCGCAACCGGGAAGAGGTGGAGCAGAGTCCCCTGCAGCGCCGGGAATTCCTGGACGAAATATTAGAATTTATCCGGCCCGAAGGAAAAATTCTGGATGTGGGATGTGGCTGGGGTGCTTTTCTGTATAATGCCCGGAAAAAAGGATTCGATCCGGTAGGGATTGAAATTACCCCGGATTCCGTGAAGTTTGCCAACCAGCAATTAAAAATTCCCGTGTATTCCAACCCTATCGAATCGCTGGACTGGAAACCGGAAAGCCTTTCGGTGGTAACGATGCTGCATGTGCTGGAACATCTGCCTTATCCCAAAGAAGCACTACAGAAAGTGTATGCGTTGCTCAAACCGGGTGGGATGTTTTGCGGAATTGTACCCAATATCAGCTCTTTTCTTTCTGATCAACTGATGGATAAATGGGAATGGCTGGATCCCAATTTCCATTATCTGCATTTCTCCCCGGAGGTGTTAAAAGCGCGATTGGAGGAAGCCGGTTTTGTGGTGGAGCGGATGTACACTACTGCTGGAGATTTGGGTGAAGAGTCGGTGCGGAAGCGTATTCAGGAAATTTTTGGCACGGAAACCGGAGATTTTAGCGAAGAGATCAAGCGCTATCTGGAAGAAAATGGCTATGGGGAGGAAATCCGCTTCTTTGCCCGGAAACCGGAGACTCTATTCCGTGCTGAGGAAGATAAGGACACAAGTGTCCAAACGGCAAAGGAAACGGGTGCGGTGGCAGGAAGCGCTATTTCACCGACACCTGCAGCCACGCATTTAAAGGATATATCCCGGCATTCAGGGAATAAAGTGGATGTGTCCATCATTATTCCGCTGTACAATCAGGTCGAATACACCCGCAAGTGTCTGAAAACCATTTACCAGAACACCTGTGCGGATATTTCCTTCGAAATCATTTTTGTGGACAATGCTTCCCATGACGAGACGCCGCAATTTTTAGAGGAAGCGGCTGCTCGCTATCCCAATGTGCGTCATATTCGCAACGAAGTGAACCGTTTTTACGCCGGAGCCTGTAATCAGGGAGCGAAGCTGGCGCGCGGGCGTTATCTGGTCTTTTTGAATAACGATACCGAGCCGCAACCGGGATGGTTAAAGGCGGCGCTGGAACGATTCCAGCAGGAAAAGGATGTGGGAATTGTCGGGGTAAAATTGTTGTACCCGGACGGTACCATCCAGCACTGCGGAATTGAATTCATGGAAAATGCACATCCTGATTACAAAATCTGGCCGTTGCACCGCTATTTGAAGAAGCCCGCCGATTATCCCCCGGCAAATCGACCGGAGGAGGTCACGGCGGTAACGGGAGCCTGTCTGTTCATTCCGCGGAAGTTGTTTAAACGCGTTCATGGATTCTCCGAAGAATACCGCATGTATTTCGAAGATACGGATCTCTGCTTCAAAGTACGTCGGGAAGGATACCGCATCTTCTACGAACCGCGTTCGGTGGTTATTCATTACGAGGGACAATCCACCGGCGACCGCCAATCGATTGATGAAATGAACACCCGCGCCGCAACCATCTTCTACAAGAAATGGTGGCGGGAAATCGAACGGATGGAATTTCAACAGATGGTGGCTTACCAGGAAGGGAAATTTTACTTTCTGCGGGAGGATATTCTTCCGGAAAAATACGAAGAAGGCGATGTAACCCTCACCGGTTTGAAGTTGGGAGAGTTATTCAGTAAACTGGATCCCTTTTATGTGCATATTGGTGGAGCCGGGGACGCTTTGTTGCTATTGGCGCAGTTTTACGAAAAAGATTCCGTGGATACCATTGTTAGTGTGGCAAACTCTATTGGGGCCCTGAAAAGTTTTTTCTCGGCTTTTCCCAAAATCAAAAAGGTGTATTTCATTCCCCGTCCGAGAAACGACATCTCCCAGGCACTTTTGCGTAAAGTATTTGCCAATTTACCCAATTGTCGGGGAATGGGAGTCGCCCCGGAAAGCGAATTCTATGAAGATGAATGGAATGAATCGCTGGATATCTTCACCCGTTACAAAATTACCAAACGACCCGCCTGGTTGCGGATGTTCCGCAAACAAAAGCTCACGAACCCTCAGGTGGTTATCCAGCCCAAAGGTAGTTTAAAAGGAATGGTAGGGAGTAAGCAGAACATTATTAACCAGCGTTACTGGATTCCCATGCTGAAAATGTTTCAGGAGCTGGGAATCCGCCCCATCCTTATTGGAACGCCGGACGAGCGCAAGATGTATCCTGCCTTTTTCAATGTTCTGGATAAGCGGAGTTACTCCTTCCGGGAGCAGATGGAACTTATCGTAAGCAGCGATTTGTTCATTGGAGCAGATTCCTGGGGGAAGACGTTAAGTGCCCTGGCGGGAATTCCCACCATTGTTTTTCATTCCGTAGTGGGTAAGGATCTGGAAGGGTGGAAAGATGCTTCCGACTATGTGTTTCTGGATCCCTGGGAAGAGATTGTGGTGGTGGAAAATTTCCAGGAATTTCAGATGGCATTTCAGGAAGCCCGGGAGATGATGAAGCATCCCCACAAAAAAGTGGTCTGGAAAGTGAAGCAGCAACTCGCCGAGTTGCGGGCGAACCAGACGAAAAGGGAAGCGCTCTATTTATGGCGGGAAGGCGGCATCGGGGATATTCTGATGAGTTTCCCCCTGATGCGAGCCTTAAAGGAAAAGCACCCGGAAAAAGAAATTGTGTACGTGACCGCCGAGAAGAACATCCCTCTTGTGCAGGCCAGTCCGTACGTGGATCGGGTGATTTCCTCCCGCCAGTTACCTCAGCTGGAAAAGGATGGAATTCCCGTTCGCAATTTGAATCTGGCGAAATTTGGTATTTCCTCTGCCCATCAGGTGGACATGTTTTTGCAGGAGTTTAACCTGACGGTACCGGGTGAGAAAAAGAATATTTCACTGGACGTTCCTTCGGAAGCGGAGCAAAAGGTGCAGCGGTTGTTGCAGAACCGGCTTACCGAAGAGCAACGGAAGCGTCCTCTGGTGCTAATTCATCCCGCCCGGGGAGATGCCAATCGTACCTGGCCAGAAGCCTTCTGGAAACAGTTCATCGAATGGTTATTGGGGCAGGGGGTAACCGTGGTGCTCACGGGAAACACCTCTCACGATCCCGAGCGCGGAGTGCATCAGTTCCGGTTACCGGGACTGGTGAATCTGGTAAACGAGCTATCTCCGCTGGAGTTTGTAGCGCTTTGTCGTCAGGGAGAACTGCTCATTACCACAGACAGCGGGCCGGTACAACTGGCTGCCGCCAGCGATATTGCCATTGTGGGAATTTACACCGTAGTTCCGGGGAAGAATCGCCTTCCCTACCGTCATGGAGTACCAGGCTGGAATGCATTATCGATTGAGCCGGAATGTCCTTTCGCCGGTTGTTATCTCTACATGAACCAACCGACTTACGCCCGGGAGATCAATCGTCAGTTGCGGAACGGACAGATTTCCCAGAAAGAATTATTCTCCACCTGGTGTTTGAATGATGAGAAATACGCCTGCTTGCAGAAATGGATTACCCCGGAGAAAGTACAGCACGCGCTTCAGCCCATTCTGGAAAAATTACAGCGCTCACACTTCCGTCAAACAGATCCCCGGGAACCGCTCATTCACCACAGCACGGAAACGGTGACCGAGAAGATTTCTTTCTTAATCCGGCAAAATCAAACTAAAATTGTTGCCGAAAATCCCGAAGTGCAACTGGAGCACCTGCGGCGGGAAATTCAGGCCGACCCCAGGAAGCGTTCCCGCTGGCAGGAGTATTTCCAGCAACTTAAACGGCGAGGAAATGTTGCCCAGTTGCTGGATGCCTACCGCCAATATTTAAGTGTGTACCCGGAGGATGCGGAAGTTCTAAACGAGATGGGTGTACTGCTCTGGAATAATGGACGGCGAAAAGAAGCAGTGACCTTTCTGGAACATGCCCTGTTGAATAACCGGCAGCATCCG
>JALWDQ010000136.1:0-4200 GCA_027039625.1 Calditrichia bacterium
AATTGAGCTGTTTTTTTACAATATAACCATATTATTACTTTTCATTCGTGCCCATTCGTGTGATTCGTGGGCAAATAATTCATCGGTAAACGCTCATTCGTGCGATTCGTGGTTAACAATCAATCCAAAATTCTTGATGAATTTACGCTTTAGCTCTTCTTAATGAGTACCATCCAATCATTCAGTAAAAAATTAATTTAAATCGAAAATTTCAGGGAGTTAGAAGGGAAATCCGATGGAAAGGTAAAAGAGCTTTCGATGGGCGGTGAGGTTGCTGTAAGAAACGTAAATGGGGCCAAACAGAGAATTCACGGCAAAATAAATGCTCTGGGAGGTCAGAAAGTCCTTCCTTCGAATGGGATCTTCCACACTATGCCAGGTGGCACCAACGTGAAAGGTTACTCCCAGATACATATCCACAGGAATAGGCCAGCGAAAATTAAAGCGCAGTTCGTTACCCAACGCCATTAATTGCCGACCAAACCGTTCCCGTTCGTACAACCCGGGAAAATCCCGCAAACCGCCCAGGGTGAAGAATTCCGAAAAGGGCAGCGTCTGATCGGCAATTCCTCCCCAGGCATGCACATGGTAGGTAAATGGCCCCGGTAACCGGTAATAGCCTTCCATGGAAATCCAGAAACGGGTAAAAGAGGTGGAACTACCCAGAATGCGTTTACTCCCACTCTCCCAGTACCAGCGATTGTAAATTCCATGCTCGGGAAACGGTAACTTGTCCCGCTTATCCACCACAGAGCGGAAAGCCAGGGAGCGCACGGAATATTTATCGGAATACGGAAAATGGGGATCGGCCGAGAACACATCCACATTATCCCAGCGGATTTCCGCCGAAATGGAACCCAACCGCTCAATCTGTTGCCCCAGAATAAAACGGAATCCCCGCCGGATGGTCAAATAATCCTCCATCCGCTCCCAGTGGGAATAATAGCGATCCCAGCGGTCGCGGTAGTAAAAACGTAAACGGTAGGTGAGTAAGGTATTCAGCAAACGCACGCTATAGAGCTTCAATTCCGCCCGCCGCTCCAGGTCTCCAATACTCCCCATCACAGAGGCTTTCACATTCCGACCCAGTAAATTGTCTTCTACAAACTCCAGAAAAACCTCACCTTTCCGTTCCAGCGAGGCTTTCGCTCCAATGCGCATCAGAAAATATTTTTTCTCTTTCACTTTTATGAAAAGGGAATTCCCGAAATCGTCCCGTTTCACATTTAAACTAACGCGATGGAACAATCCCGTACTGTAAATGTTCCGCATTCCCTGGATGGCTTTCTCCGCCTCGAACACCTCTCCCGGACGCAAAGGGAACTCCCGCATAATAATCTGTCTTCTGGTTACGCGATTCCCCTCAACCACAATTTTGTTAATCCAGCCTTCATCAATATAAAACGCCAGGGCAAGGCTATCGGGATTGTACCGAATGCGCACCACCCGCGCCAGGGAATACCCTTTGTTGCTGTAAAAACTGCGAAGCTCCTGAAGGGTGCGATCCAGCTCCACATAATTTAAAGGCGCTCCCCGGGTAATTTGCATTTTAGCCATTAACACGGAATCCGGAAACAGCTTGTGAGTGTAGAGGTGAATTGTTTCCACGGGGGGATTTTCCTGAAAATGGAATTCCACCGTAAAGGTGGAGGGTTTCCCTCGCAACAGGACATAGGCATCGGAGAAAAATCCTGTTCTATAAAACCGGTTGAGATCTCGATACAAATCGTACAGATACAGACTTTGTCCCTCGCGGGTCACCATGTGGCTTTGCAGGGTATCCGCATGAACCCGCTGAATTCCCAGCACCTTCAAACGATGCACTTTACCCAGATAGTGGTTCTCCCCCCACAGGTTATTTTCCTTCCGGGCAATGCAGGATTTAATTTCCTCAATTTTGCGAAGAGTTTCCCGATAACCGGCTGCAATGAGGGAATCAATCTGGCTGAAATCGCTGGCACCATGCCCTTTCAAATCCGGGTGAATAACCACATCTGCCATCTGGCGGCTCTGGCGGGTGGGTTCTTCCATCATGATGGTGGTGACCTGATCGGCAATTTGCCAGGGGGCGCGCATTTCCTCGATGGTGCGCAGCGGCGAGGTGACATCCACCGCGATGGTGACATCCGCGCCATTTTGCAGGGCAACATCCACCGGCAAATTGTCCCGGATGCCGCCATCGGCCAGCCATTTACCCTGCCACTCCACGGGAGAAAATAAAAGCGGGAAAGAGACGCTTCCGCTGATGGCTTCGGCCAGGTCGCCGCTCTTGAGCACCACTTTCTCCCCGCTAATCAAATCGGTGGCCACCGCCCGAAATTGCACCCGAAGGTTGTCGAAATTGTTTGCTGCCTGGAAGTTCGCCCGCAGCAAATAGGAATAAATGATGTCGAATATTTTCTGTCCCGAAGTGATGCCCATGGGAATGTAAGGAACTCCCCGGTCGAAACGAACTTCCAGAATGTGCTTCCGGGGATCGGACTTTTGCGACCAGAACAGATTCTGCCGGTGCGTTTCGTCGCTGAAGATTCCCTGCCAGCGAATTTCCTTCACAATCGCTGCCAGCTGGTCTGCGCTGTAACCGGCGGCGTAAAATCCGCCAATCAAGCTGCCGATGCTGGAACCCACAATCAAATGTACGGGGATGTGATGTTCTTCCAGCGCCTTCAGTACCCCGATCTGGGCAAATCCCCGAGCCCCGCCTCCGCTGAGCACAAGTGCTACCTTCAGAGTGCGGGGATAGCGGTAAACCAGATTCTCCAGCGGCAAATGTCGGGTGGTATCGTATTGCAGGGTTATTTTTTGAATGATGGTGGAATCGGAAATCGCTTCGGAATGTGCGGCAGCACGCGCTTCGCTTCCCAGAAACAGGAGCAAAATAACCAGAAAGAACGCCACGGTTTGCGAAGGCAGATCACTCCCCGAACGGTTCCTTTTTTGCCGGGGGAAAGATGTGCAACGGCTGGCAATCATCTCTCTGGTGCTCCTCCTGTCTATTACATTCCCACAGTGGGGAAGGCACTTCCGGGAAGTATTACCGATTCACGGGAGTGCGGGAAAGGTTCTCAAAATAGCGTTTGATGTATTCCCGATACTCGGAACGATACCCTTCCTGCAGGGCATCCAGCAAATCTTTACGCAAACGATCTTGCTTTTTCAATAACGATTCCTGTAAATCGGGTGGAGATTTCACAAACACCTGTTTTTCGCGCTCTGCCTGGCGTTTTTTGCTATACTCTTTTTCGCGAATGGAGCGCTGGGCATCCAGCAGGCGGGAAAGGATGCGTTCCTGGCGTTCGATCACTTTGCGATCCAGCCGCTGAGCGCGCAGCTCTTTCACCACCTCCTCCATCTCCTTCCCCAGCTCTCCCAATCGCCCCAGCACATCCCGTCTGTTTCCCATTTGCTGGTTTAACTGTTCCAGGGACTGGCGAATCATTTCCTGCTGGGCGGCCAGGCGGGCCAGGTCATCGGGGCTTAACTGCAACCGCCCCTGTTGTCCCAGTTGAAACATCTGCATGCTCTGTTGATTGAGTTGCCCCTGCTGCCCGGCCATTTGCTGCAATTGCTGCATAAACTGCTGAAATCCCGTAGCCGAAGACGACTGCGCCATCTGGTTCATGGCGTTTTGCAGGGACATCATCGCCCGGTTAATGTTACCCATTGCCCGGCGCTGTGCCCCGGCTGCACCCCGGGGATTGCGATTCTCCAGATGCTGAATCGACTTCTCCATATCCGAAAGAATTTGTGCCATCTGCTGAGACATCTGCGGCGGCAGGAAGAAGGTCTTGTTGGAAATCTCCACCAGCTGCCGCACAATCTGCCGGGTGGCGTCTTCCAGTTGGCTCTGCTCGCGAGCAATGCGGTTCACCCGGGAAGAAGCCATACTCAGCTTTTGCGCCTCGCGAGCAAGCTGCTCCTGCCGGAACGAAAGCGTGAGCATATCTTCCATCGCCCTCTGCATTGCTTCCATCAGCTCCTTCTTCTGCTGCTGCATCATATTGTTCTGCATGGTCTGCAACATGTTCTGGAGCATGTCCAGTTGCGCTTTTAAATCCTGCCCCTGCTGCTGAGCCTGTTGCTGCTGTCCCTGCGAAAGCTGCTGGCTCATCTGCTGCATGTTCTGCGGAATCTGCTGTTCCTCCATAAACTGCTGCGCTTTCTGAAGTTCTTCCGCATACTGCTTCAACATCCCCTGGT
>JALWDQ010000136.1:4210-16264 GCA_027039625.1 Calditrichia bacterium
ATCTGCTTCTGGTCGAGGGAATCTTTCTTCAATTTATCGTTAATTTTCCCCTGCTCCTGGTTAATTTTATCCGCCAGATTCACCAGCTCGTCCAGTTTTTGTTCCAGCATCACCTGTTTCAGCAATTCGTAAGTGCGTTCCACATTTTTCTCGAACTGCTCTACGGAAAACTGAAGCTGCTTCATCGCTTTCTGGATTTCCCGGGGATCGGCCTTTTCCAGCGCCTGCTGCAATTTTTCCATGGCCTGCTTCAACTCCGGCGACGCCAGTTCCTGAAACATCTTCTGAAGTTCAAAATATTTCTCCAGTGTTTCGGGACTGAGCATCTTGTTGCGATCCAGCCTGTTCGCCACGTCTTCCAGCTCTTTCTGAATCTCCTGCAGCTTCTCCATGGCTTTCTTCTGCTTCTCCAGCTGCTCTTTAATTTCCTGCTTCCGTTCCCAGTTCATCTCGTTGTTGCGCTTCATCTCCCGGGCAATTTCTTCTATTTTTTTCTTTAACTCCTTCGTACTTCCGGCTACATCTTTAATTTCTTCGAGCTGTTCCTTCTGTTTTTCCTCGGACTGCTCCAGAATTTCCAGCAGCGACGGCAGGCGAATGACATAACTCTGAGTGCGATAATTTTTGGGACCGGTGATGGGGTCGTTGTCCCACACTTCCACAAAATACTGGATGTAATCATCCGGTACCATGTAAAAACCCGTTAAATCCCACATAATCTGGGTGAAGGCTTTCCCCTTCTCAAACACTTTAAAAGGAAGCTTCAGGGAAAAAGAAGTGGAATCGCCGGTACTGCCACCGCGAATTAGCACCCCCTGCAACAGCGCTTTACTAAATCCGTAGTCATCCCGATATTCCACGAAGAGGGGAATTTTCAACTCATTCTCCAGATCCACATCGCCCTGCGGCTGTTTGATTTCCGCAAAAGGATATTCATCGGCAATGGGGAAAATATGGTACACCACCGGTTCATCGTTGGGGATGGAATCCCTGTCGAAAATGTGAATGGTGTAGGTGAGCGGTTTGCGCACGCGAAAGCTCGCTCGGGCCGTATTCCCCAGTGGCTGTAAGGGAAGTTTCTGAGAATCGCTATAGGCAATGTATCCCCGGTGAATGGACTTGTCCGCTTCGATGCGCAGTTGTACCTGGCTCCCGCGAATGGCAGTAATTTCGCCATCATTCGGCGGAAGTAACTGGGGAGGCAATCCCGTATAGCGCGGAGGAACGATTTTCACCTGCAAATTCCGGATGAGGGGACGCTGCCGAACCCAAACCGTATCTGGAGAAGAGGCGAGAGGACGATCCCGGTGCCGCCACTGCTTCAATTCTGCCAGAAAATAATAGGTAAATCCCTGGCGAATGTGGGGAAAATGGTACTGCACCAGAGGGAAACGGGTAAGGGAAAGGGGAATTTTCTCCACCCCGGTTTTTTCTTCCGAAATTCCCTGAACCACCAGATACATGCGATCGGGCATCACGCCCTGAATTTCTGCCTGAAGGGTTACCGGCTCGTTGCGGAGAACTTCCACACTTCCGGTTAAATTGCGAATTTGCAGCGGGAGTGGTTCCACAAAATGGCGCCAGGGGAAAAGGGTTTTCTGCAGCGCCAGACCCAGCGAACCGTAAAAAAAGAGAAACAGCACTCCGTACACAGAAAGAAGGGCTACATAAGGGTGATTTCTTTTCCAGAAGCCGGCGAACAGCTTTTCCTTCTGGCACTGGAACTGGCGCAATTTCCCCGCCAGTTGCTGCAGCGCTTTTTCTCGAATAGCAGGGGAACCGCCGCTGTCTTTTTCTCGATACAGTTGCAGGAAATCAATCAGAGCATCCTGAATTTCGGGATGCCGGGTACCAATGTGCCGTGCCGTGCGGTAAAGGGCTTCTTCGGAAGGCCGAAAAACTTCTTTTAAGAGGGAAATCCCGTAATAGCCCAGCGCCAGAAGCATCCCTCCCATTCCCAGAATCCAGATACCCCAGCGCACCGGTGCACTGATGTCGAACATCAGATGCAGCAGGCTGAATAAAACAAAATACACGGCGCCCGATAAAAGGATTTGCACCGTGCGTTGCAGCCAGCGGCTGAAAAAAATAGAGCGGTGGGCCCGGACCACCTTCCGGAAAATCGTGTTAAAATCCGCCTGTATGTGCTCCGCTGGTTGGTTCATCTCAAATGACATTCCGTTGTATTTCGTGTTTAAACCCGCTCGCCGGGTGATAGCTACCCGCCCGCTTCATTGCTCTGATAACCAATCCCTTCCTCCGAAATACCCCCTCACCCCTTCTTCAAATCTTCATTTGCGAAACGGGAATTTTCTACTGCAAATAACTCTCTGAAGAGTGACTTTCCCATTTTTTTTCGGGCAATTTCCGTTATTCATTTTTAATAATTGGTCAATGCCCAGACGATGATATTTGTTCCCATCTTCAGGGCGCTTTCGCGAACCTGGGGCGGATCACCGTGAATATCCGGATCTTCGCACCCGTCGCTGATATCGGTGTTAAACGAGTAAAACACCACCATGCGCCCTTCGTAAAAAAGTGCCAACCCGTGGGGCGGACCTCCGGCATGTTTATGGATTTTAGGCAATCCGTTGGGAAAATTGAACACCGTGTGGTAAATGGGGTGGGAGAAAGGGATTTCCACCCACTGCAAATCCGGGAATACTTTTTTCATTTCCCGGCGGAAGGCGGGATCCATGCCGTAATCATCATCTGCCCATAGGAAACCGCCCCGGGTTAAGTAAAGCCGCAGTCGGCGAACTTCCTCATCGGAGAATTTGATATTGCCGTGCCCGGCGATGTAACAAATGGGGTACTTGAAAAAATCCTTTTCCCCGATTTCTACCGTCACCTCTTTTTCCGCCGTCACCACATTGGTGTGCTCCCGAATATAACGAAACAGATTCACAAAGGTGGTTCTGTTCCCGTACCAGTCCCCGCCTCCGGCGTATTTAATGCGTGCCACGGTTACCGGCTGCTGCGCCAGTGCAGAAACCATTCCCCACAATATCCCCAGATAGATGAGATGGATAATACTTCGTTTCATTCCTCTTTTTTCCGGTATTCAATTTGAACCTGATTAATTTAATAACAAAACCGCCAGATTATAAACACAAAGAATTCTTTGAAAGCAGGCCGGATATGAAAAAAGCGACCCGCAGGCCGCTCTTTCGTACAATATTCCTGTAAAAACTATTTTCAGGATTTCTTGTGATGATGTCGATCCTCACCACTTTGTCGCCGTTTCTGCCGTTCCTGTCGGCGCAGATATTCCTTCCGGCTTAAATTGTACCGGCCTTCCTTGTCAATCTCTTTAAGGATGACATGCACTTTATCCCCAATTTTCACCACATCGGTAACGGTGCGCACCCGGTGGGTATCCAGTTCGGAAATGTGAATCAATCCCTCTTTACCGGGCATAAATTCGGCAAAGGCGCCAAAATTCATAATCCGTTTGATGGTGGCGTTGTAGGTTTTGCCCACTTCCGGCTCTTCGATAATGGCCTGGATGCGAGCTTTTGCTTTCTCGGCCATTTCCACATCCGGGGAAGCAATCACCGTGTAGCCGGAATCGTCTATATCGATTTTGACTCCGGTTTCTTCAATAATGGCACGAATATTCTTCCCGGAGGGACCAATCACCTCACCAATTTTATCCACCGGAATCATCAGGGAGAGGATGCGCGGTGCGTACGGTGAAATATCGTCCCGCGGTCTGGCAATGGTTTCTTCCATAATATCGAGAATTTTCATGCGGGCAGCTTTGGCTTTCTCCAGTGCCTCGGCCATAATATCAAAGGAAAGTCCGGAAATTTTAATATCCATCTGGAAGGCGGTGATCCCATCCCGGGTACCGGCCACTTTAAAATCCATGTCGCCCAGGTGGTCTTCGTCGCCTAAAATATCGGTTAAAATGCGGACTTCATCACCTTCTTTAATGAGTCCCATGGCAATGCCTGCCACGTGGCACTTGGTGGGCACGCCCGCATCCATCAGGCTGAGGGAGCCGGAACAGACCGTAGCCATGGAAGAGGAACCGTTGGATTCCAGAATATCCGAAACGATGCGAATGGTGTAAGGGAAGGCCTCTTCGCTGGGAACCACCGGCTTCAGTGCCCGCTCGGCCAGATTACCGTGGCCAATTTCCCGGCGGCTGGGTCCGCGGTAGGGACGTACTTCCCCCACACTAAAGGGTGGGAAATTGTAATGCAGCATGTAGCTCTTGCTGCTTTCCCCTTCCAGGGTTTCCACAATTTGTTCATCTATCTTCGTACCCAGGGTGGTTACGCCCAGGCTCTGGGTTTGTCCGCGGGTAAAGAGGGCCGAGCCGTGCGCCCGGGGCAACACCCCCACTTCGCAGGTAATGGGTCGGATATCATCCATCCCCCGACCATCCAGCCGCACATTCTGATTGATAATCATGGAACGCACTTCTTTCTTCTCAATATCGTGCAGCAGTTCTTTCACCAGCGCCGTGTACTCTTCCTCTTCCTCGCTTAATTCTTCCAGAATCTCATCTTTAATTTCTCCCAACCGCTCGCGCCGTGCCTTCTTCTCCTGAATTTTAATCGCTTCCTGAATGGCCGGACGCGCCTTTGCTTCCACCTTCGCCTTCAACTCTTCGGGTAACTCCGGAATTTCCACTTCCATTTTCTGCACATCAAATTCCGCAATCACTTCCTTTTCCAGTTCAATAATTTCGCGGATGTAATTGTGCCCGAATTTGAGCGCCTCAATCATATCCTCTTCGCTAATCTCCGAGGATTCCCCTTCCACCATCATGATGGAATCTTCCGAGCCGGAAATGACCAGGTCCATGTCGCTCTCTTCCAGCTGGGAGAAGGTGGGATTGATGATAAATTCCCCGGCGATGCGCCCCACCCGTACCGAAGCGATGGGACCGGCAAAGGGAATGTCCGAAATGGAAAGCGCTACCGAAGCGCCGATGGCTCCCAGCACATCCGCATCGTTTTCCTGGTCGCTGCTAATTACAAATACCGAAATCTGGGTATCGTTTTTGAACCCTTCGGGAAAGAGCGGCCGGATGGGTCGATCAATCAATCGGGCACTTAAAATTTCCTTTTCCGTGGGACGCCCTTCGCGCTTAAAGAAACCGCCGGGAATTTTACCGGCGGCGTAGGTACGTTCCTGATATTCCACAGAAAGGGGGAAAAAATCGATATCTTCCCGACGATCTTTACTGCAAGTAGCGGCCACCAGCACCATGGTATCGGCGTACCGGACAACAGCAGAACCGTTCGCCTGCTTTGCCATACGCCCTGTTTCGATGGTGAGGGTGCGTCCGCCTATTTCTTTCGATTTTCGAATAATCATTTTTCCTCCACAACTACCGTTATCTTCTTAATCCCAGTTCCTGAATCAGTTGGCGATATCGATTGATATCCTTCTTAATCAGGTAATTTAACAGGCGACGCCGTTTCCCCACCAGCTTTAGCAATCCCCGCCGCGAATGGTGATCCTTGGGATGCTGTTTAAGATGCTCGGTTAAATCCACAATGCGACGGGTCATCAGAGCAATCTGCACTTCTGCTTTACCGGAATTTTTAGGGCTGCCACCAAACTTCTCGATAATCGCCCGTTTTTCTTCACTGGTTAATGTCATTGCTTTCCTCCGAAATTTTTAAATATTTAAACATTTTTCTCTATCGATTTCTAACTGCTGTTTCAATTCCTGCGGACTGCGAAACTGCCGCTCTTCCCGAATGAATGCTTTGAAGGCAATTTCGATGTCCTCATTATAAATAGAACCGGCAAAATTAATGATATGAACTTCCAAAGTCAAGGGATCAAAATTAAAGGTGGGACGGTGCCCAATGTTCATCATCCCTTTAAACACCTGGTTCTGGATGCGTACATCCACGGCATACACCCCGTTGCGGGGAATCAGTTTGTAAATGTGGTTCAATCGAATGTTTGCCGTGGGGAACCCCAGCTCCCGACCGCGGCGATTCCCTTCCACTACCCGGCCGCGAATGCTGTAATACCTCCCCAGCAACCGGTTAGCTCGGATAATTTCCCCGGCCATCAAATACTCCCGAATGCGGCTGCTGCTTACAATTTCTCCATCCACATAAAACGGTTCCAGCGCTTCCACCTCGAAACCCAATTGCCGACCAAACTCCCGCAACTGCTCTTCGTGTCCTTCCCGGTTGCGCCCAAAATGATGGTCGTGACCAATCACCATCTTGCGCACCTTGAGAATGTTCACCAGATACTCCCGCACAAACACATCGTACGGGGTGCGAGAAAACTCCCGGGTAAAAGGAATAATGAGTACCGCAGGAAGACCGTATTCTTCCAGCAAATGCAGTTTTTCTTCCAGTGTGGTTAGCAGCAGCACCTTACGGCCATTGGCGGGTCCCACCACCATTTTGGGATGGGGATGAAAAGTGACCAACACCGGGAGACACCCGCACTCTTCACCGGCTCGATTTAAGGCATCGATAATCGCCCGGTGCCCCAGATGCACCCCATCAAAAGAACCCACGGTAACCACCGTGCGTCCCTCAATCTTCACTTCGTTAATGTGACGGAATATTTTCATGGGCAAATTTTTCTTTCCACAATTTTTCGAATTGGGGAATGGACAAACTGTGCTGCAAGGAATAATCTCCGCTGCGGGTGCGGGTTAAACTTTCCAGATACCCCACCGTACCCAGCGCCCGGGCAATATCGGCCCCCAGTGTGCGGACATAAGTTCCCCGGCTGCACAACACCCGGAAGGTCAACCGCGCCTCTTCCAGTTTCAGAAGTTCCAGCTCGTAAATCTCCACCGTTTTATACCCTTCCGGAACCTCCTTCCCCTGGCGTGCCAGTTTGTAGCGCCGCACGCCTCCAATTTTGCTGGCGGAATATTCCGGAATGCGCTGACGGACAGTGCCGGTAAATTGGGCCAACACTT
Organism: Calditrichia bacterium; assembly: GCA_027039625.1. Classification (GTDB taxonomy): domain Bacteria; phylum Calditrichota; class Calditrichia; order RBG-13-44-9; family RBG-13-44-9; genus JALXCH01. Next base: position 11,133 of record JALWDQ010000136.1, read on the forward strand.
CATTTACCCGTTCGGGTGTAAGCGGAGGAACCGCTGCTTCTCCAATTACCTGCCCGGTAAAATCCTGCGTATCCGTCTCCTGCCCCAGTCGCAGAGTTGCCACATATTCTTTGGGATGCGCCATCAACTGCGCGGTTAATTTGGTAGCCCGCCCCAGGCAAATTAGCAGCACGCCCGTGGCAAAAGGGTCCAGCGTACCGGCGTGGCCAATTTTACGCACGCGGGTTATGTTGCGCAGTTTCTTAACCACATCGAAAGATGTCCAGCCTGCCGGTTTGTTGATATTTACAATGAACCCACCCGGTACCTTCTCAATCATAAAATGACGCATCCTCCCGTGCTCATTCTTTCTCTTCCCCCTCCGCTGCTTTCTTCTTTTCCTGCTCTTTTACCTTTTTCAGAAGCTGCTCGATGTGTTCGGAATAATCCAGGGTATCGTCGTAAAAGAAGCGAAGTTCGGGGATGAAACGCAGTTTTAGATGCGGTGCCAGTTCACTGCGAATAAAATTGCGGGCGCGTTCCAGCGCCGCTGCGGTCTTCTCCTTCTGCTCCTCATCGCCCATTACCGTGTAGTAAACGGAAGCAATCCGCAAGTCGCCGGACATGCGTACGTGCGTCACCGTTACAAATCCTTTGCGGGGATCTTTCAGCTTGCGGTCAATTATTTGACTGATGAGCGTCTTTACCTGATCGGCAATTTTGCGTTGTCTGATGGATTCGGTGTGCATCTTCCCTTCCCATTAAATGAATTCAAACGTGTGATCCAGAATTTGCAGTGAACCATTGGATTCAATGATGTGAAAAATGGCGTTGAAATTCTTTTCGATGAATTTGTAGTCGTTGCCCACCTGCACAATTCCCAGCCGTGCCCGTTGCCATTTTTCCTGAAAATCCACCTCCGAAATGGACACGTTGTATTTATTGCGAATCTTATCCTTCAACCCCTTAACTACCATGCGTTTTTCCTTCAGAGAGCCGGAATACGGGACGTACAAATCCACCGTCATCACACCAATTATCATCTGCATGTTTGCCCCTCGCCCCTAACTTGTCCTGGTTATTGAAATGTGCCTCCTGGCCTGTGGTCCCGGCCTGAGATTTCAGCCTGTGACTTTAGAACCTGTGTAAAAATGTAAAATCAAAAATTTATTTAAACAATATTATTCATATTGCAACTCATAATATTTATTTAAAACTCAAGCTGTTTAAAATGCGTTGTTTTTTTGCTTCTTACAGAATTTAATACTTCTTTATAGACTTCCCTATTTTAACATTAAATTCTTTCAATTGTCCCTTCGGGACAATATGTAATGATGGACATTAATTTCACCCATATTTAAAAATATGGGCTATTCGCATCCCATCGCTCCGCGATGGGTGAATTCTGTCTCAAAATTTTTTTTATAAAACAATACCGGGCTCCACAACCCTACCCGTCCCGAAGGGACGGAATGCAAATAGCCCACTAAATTTATTTGTGGGAACGAAATTCCATTCCCACATTAATTCGTCCCGAAGGGACAGAATGAAATATGTTGTAACAACAATTTGTCGTTCTCTGGCAAATCCATATTCAATTATCACTTCGGGACGATGTTTCATGATATTTTTATTTCCTTTTCTTTTTCCTTTCTCGTCCCAAAATCAGGCTTTAGCTTAAAATTGGGCTAAAACCTAATTTGTTGTGTATACCACAAGATCCCCAAGTTTCCACAGGATGCTGCCCGCGGAGCTCTGTGAGCGCATCCGTAGGATTCTGCGAAAAAAGCTCGGGGCTACATTTAAAAAAATCGAATAATTATTCCATTGATATTGCATTTTTACGCTGCCTCTTCAACCTATTGCCCTGGCCTGCGGCTTCCGCTGGCGGTGTGGTGGGTATTCCACTGGCCTATTCCGTCTCCAGAGTGCGTTGTTCCTTAACTACCTCGTAAGCTTCGATCTGGTCTCCCACTTTGATGTCGTTGTAATTCTCAATCATCAAACCACATTCGTAACCGGCACTCACCTCTCGCACGTCATCTTTAAAGCGTTTGAGGGACGCCAATTTGCCTTCGTAAATCACCACATCGTTGCGAATGAGGCGCACATGGGCGTTCCGGGCAATTTTCCCATCCAGCACGTAACATCCCGCCACCGTACCCACGCGGGAGATTTTGAAGATTTCGCGCACTTCGGCAATTCCCAGCACCTTCTCCCGTTCCACCGGTTCCAGCAATCCTTCCAGCGCCTTTTTCACATCCTCGATGGCGTCGTAAATCACTTTGTAAAGGCGGATATCCACATTCTCCTGTTCCGCCAGCTCTTTTGCTTTGAGGGTAGGTCGCACGTGGAAACCAATGATGATGGCATGGGAGGCAGCCGCCAGCATGATATCGGATTCAGAGATGGGGCCCACTGCCCGACGTACCACATGCACGGTCACATCTTTGGTAGAGAGTTTGAGCAGGGCATCGCTCAGTGCCTGGGCAGAACCATCCACATCTGCCTTAATGAGCACATTCAGTTCTTTTACTTCGCCTTCCTGAATCTGGCGGGAAATATCGTCCAGGGTAATTTTGCGAATTTGCCGGAAATCCTGCTCCCGCTTTAACTGCTGACGGCGGGTGGCAATTTCGCGGGCCAACTTCTCGTCCGGCACCACAATGAGCTTGTCCCCCGCTTCGGGGACGCCATCAATTCCCAGCACCTGGACGGGATAAGCCGGACCGGCTTCCTTTACCTTCTGATTGCGCTCGTTGAGCAGTGCACGCACCTTTCCGAAGTACTGCCCAACGATAAACACATCTCCCACTCGCAACGTCCCCTGCTGTACCAGCACGGTGGCAACCGGCCCTTTTCCTTTATCCAGGCGGGATTCAATGACCACACCCCGGGCCCGTTTATTGGGATTCGCTTTCAGTTCCAGCAGTTCGGCTTCCAGCAGAATCTTTTCCAGCAGTTCGTCGATTCCCTGACCGGTTTTCGCCGATACTTCCACTACCTGGTAGCTACCACCCCAATCCTCCACCAACACGTTCTGGTCGGCCAGTTGCTTTCGAATGGCCATGGGGTCGGCATTGGGTTTATCCACCTTGTTGATGGCAATGACCATGGGCACCCCGGCAGCCCGGGCATGGTCGATGGCTTCGATGGTCTGGGGCATAACACGGTCATCCGCCGCCACCACCAGCACCACAATATCAGTCACCTGGGCACCGCGTGCCCGCATGGCCGTAAAAGCTTCGTGTCCCGGAGTATCCAGAAAGGTGATGCGTCGATCGCCATCCAGTTCCACCACGTAAGCACCGATGTGCTGGGTAATCCCACCGGCTTCACCGGCAACCACATTGGTTTTACGGATGTAATCCAGCAAGGAGGTTTTTCCGTGGTCCACATGCCCCATGATGGTGACCACCGGATGGCGGGGAACGTAATCTTCTGGGGAGTCTTCCTCTTCTTCCAGATATTCTTCCAGATGCTCTGAAGCAAACTCTTCTTCTTCTTCCACTTTAAAGCCAAAATCCTCGGCCAGCAATTTGATTAAATCCATATCCAGCCGCTGGTTAATGGTTACCATCTGTCCCAGTTCCAGACATTTGCGAATTACTTCGGAGGGGGGAACATCCATCAGATTAGCCAGATCCTGCACCGTAATAAATTCGGTTACATGAATCACATTCTCCTCTTCCACCACTTCCTCACCGGTACTTTTCACTTTTTTACGTTTCTTTTTTCCGGTGGTGGTGTCCCGAATGCTGGCCAGGGTTTTTTTCAGGGTTTCTTCTACTTCTTGCTGGTCGATTTCCTTTTTTTTGCGGGAGCGTTTGCGTCGTTCTTCCTTAACGGGTATTTCTTCTTCGTCTCCCAGCACTGTTGTAGGCGAGAGTCGCAGTTTGGACTTTTTCCCTTCCTTACGAATCATCTCCAGCGCTTTACGACGGCGCCGTTCTTTCTCCGAGAGCTCCTCTTCCCCTCGTTTTTTCTTTTTCTCTTTTTTCTTTTTAGCTCGAGGTTCTTTTTCTGGGATTGTCTCCGGAGATACTTCCGTTACTTCAGCTTCTTCCTTTTCCAGAGCCTGAATCCGGCGCGGTACCACTTCTTCTTCTCGAAGCTCTTTTTTCTCTTTCTCTTTTTTCCCCTCTTCTTTGATTCGTTTCAAAATCTCTTTCTTTCGTCGGGCTTTCTCTTTTTTACGTTGTTCTTGTTCTTCCAGAAATTTCCGAGCCTGGGGATGTTCAATAATATCACCCACTTTGGGCTTTGCCGGTTCGATGGGTTTGGCAATTTTTTCTTCTTTTTCTTTTTCCTCTTCCTTCTTTTCTTCTGCCTTCTTCACTTCCGCCTCAACCTCTTCTTCCACAGCAGATGCCGCTTCAGCGGTTTCCTTTTCGGCAACTGCTTCTGTTTCAGAGGCAGGAACCTGGGGAGAAATCTCGGCTACTTCTGCGGCGAGCGGTTGCTCGGCAGTTGTTTCCGCAGTAACGGTTTCCTCTGGTGCAGGCTGTTCCTGTACGGCGGTCTCCGGTTTGGTTTCCGGTATCGCTTTCGGAACTGCTTCCGCAGCTACCACTTCCACTTTCTCCGGCTCGGCGGTTGTTTTAGCTTCCACCGGCTTGACTTCTTTTTCTTCTTTCCGCTTCTCTTTCTCTTCGCGCTCCTTACGCCGTTTTGCCAGCTTTTCCGCCTTCTGCTTTTCCAGCGAAAAACGCTTCAGGATTTCTTCGTACATCTCCGGTGTAATTGCTGTATTGGGTCCGGAGACCTTGTAGCCCTTTTTCGCCAGAAATTCCTCGATGGTTACATGGGATAGATTTAACTCTTTGGCTACTTTAAAGAGCCGTTTTCTACTTTTAGTATCTCCCATTTAAGCTCCTGCTTTAAAGTTTTGTATCACCGTTCTACCTAATTCGCTCTTTCTCAATCCCAGAATTTTATGTGAAGACAATCCCCAGGCTTCTTCCCAATTAAATGCACCTGCCGTCTGGAAAAGGGGTATCTCCCAGCGGAGGGTGATCCGGATAATTTTTTCCAGAGAATGCCGGGAAATATCTCCGGAAACCAGTACTCCCGCCAGTTTTCCCCGGATGGCGGCCCGACGCACCGCTTCGAAACCCAGCTCCACCTGGCGAGCCCGCATGGCAAATCCCACC
>JALWDQ010000137.1:0-1664 GCA_027039625.1 Calditrichia bacterium
ACCGATACCGGATCCCCCTGAAGAGCCACCGGAAGGAGAAGTGGGAATCACAAAGCTAAACTGGGTCCCATTCAGTTCCTGCTGGAAGGTTACCGTAGAATTATAATTGGTAATGGCATTCTGTAAACTCGGTGGCGATTGCACATCCGACGGATAGGGACTGGTAAAGTTTACAGTCACCGCGCCGGGAGCCGTGGTGTCGATCTTCACAAAATTGGAAGCCCTGGGCGGACCCCACATACCTACACTATTTTTCGCTCGCACATACACGAAATAGATATGATTGTGCTGCAAGGACAAATTGTAGATGTTGAAATCCGTACGCGGTCCCACGCTTTTCCAGCTCACACTATCCGGATGAGGCGGGAATAAACTGGTTCCCACCGCATAAGCCAGTTCTACCACATCGGATTCATAATCCACTGCATCCACATGCACATTGAGAATACTGCTGGTGCTGTACTGATATGCAGGAATTTTAACCTTTACCACTATAGGCGGTGTGTTATCATCCTTCATGTGCACTGTTCCCTGGTACTGGTTATTCTGGGTACCGTCGAAGTGCACCGTGAAATCGGCGATACGGCGGTTTACATACCCGCTGGTAGAACGGGCACGAATCTTCAGGGTGAAGTCGTGCGAGGTCTCACCCAATTCGGTGGGAATAAAGTAGGATCGGAAGCTTTTCTTCTTCCCGATCATTTTAAAGTGGGTGGAGTACACACCCATATTGGGCATCATGCCCTGGTACACACCGCTGGTATAGTTAATGAGGCTGGAGTTGTAGTATCCGGAATTTATCAGCGAGCTTCCGCTTCCGCCAAAAATACTCCCACCCAGAGTGGTACCACTGCCTCCGCCCGAGCCACTGCCTCCGCTTCCGCCTAAAATATTGCCACCCAGAGTTGTACCTCCAGGCAGGTTCCCTCCGCCTAACATGGTAGAACCGCCCAGAGTGGTGGCGCTCCCACCTCCTGAACCACTGCCTCCGCTGGTTCCTCCCGAGCCTCCGCTTCCGCCACTTCCCGACCCACCACTGGAGCCACTTCCTCCCATGGGGGCTGCATCGGCAATGGTAAAGCTGTAGTTGGCAATTCCCACCGGATGCGTCGCATCGAAGCGAGCCAGAATGTGGGCGCGATATTTATCTTTGTACAGGAATACATTAATGGAATTAATTTGCGGAGCGTTTAATTGTTGTGCCAGCCGGTCGTGGATCACCTTCACGTCGGGATGAAATTCCGTAAGGAAATCCGGTGTACCTACCCGAGCCCGAACCATTGGACGCGGGGTGGTAAACTGCCGCAAATTAGCCACACCGCTGGAAACCGAAAACTGCATTCCGGTCAAAGCACTTCCCCCACTCATCATCATAAATCCATTATTGTTAAGTAAAGTTGCGGAACCACCACCCGTGGAAATGTTGAAATAACTCAGGCTCTGGGAATAATTGGGTAGCAAATTCTGGTCGATGTAAGAGGGCAGTGTTACCAGACCACCACCGGTAGTTTCTACCTCTATTTCATCTTCTGATGCAGAACCCAGTTGCCAGTAGAGGTAACGATCGGTCAGGTCATACAGAGCCTGGGCATACCCGATTCGTTTTTCATAAATTTTATCGATGACTTTCGTAACCTGCTCGTGTTTGGCATTCATTGCACCTA
>JALWDQ010000138.1:0-5110 GCA_027039625.1 Calditrichia bacterium
GTGGTAAATTGGCCCAACACTCTATTCGAAATGAATAATCCTATTTTCTATTGGGGAACGGGCGGCTTTGGTGCCTGGATGTCCACCGGACGCTATGTCGGTGCTCCGGATCAGGATTTTAAGGTGATTTTGTGTACTACCTATGATTATGGCCAGACCTGGAATACCCCGGTGCGTTTTGAATGGAGCGACCTGGGAATTCCCGATCAGATCACCCTGGCCGACTCGATTATTAATCCCGAAACGGGTACCTACTATGTGGGTCCGGCTACCCTGTTGTTTACCTACGATTTTGATATGATTGTCACTCCGGATAATGTGATTCACTTTGCCGGAACCTTGGGCTGGGGTGTCCCGGCTGCCAGTGGTGGATATTATCCGCATCCTGAATGGTCCGGTTTCTGGCATTTGTGGAGTGCCGATAGCGGCCAGACCTGGCAGATGAGCCGTATTTATTGGCCTGCCGGTTTCCTGGAAGGCGACTCTGTGGGCAATTACACCTTTACCAACGAAATTGACCTGGGTTACGACGATCAGGGGAATCTCTATGCAGCCTGGGTGGATCGGGATCGCACCGATTTAACCCCTTCTCCAATACCACGACGGGAAAATGATGATGATTTCAATCTGGACCTCTGGGCAGCCATTTCCAAGGATGGTGGTGTTACCTGGTCGGAACCCCTCCATGTGGTCAAAGATAGCAGTGTGTGTGTGTACGGTGTGCGGCTTTCTACCCGGACGAAATGGTCCGAGACGGATAACGGAAAAACTTACATTGGTTTCATGATTGCTGATCTATCTCGACCTCTGCCCCCGCCGGTTTCAATGCTGGCAGACCATGTGCAGTGGTACTATCTGGCCGAAGCCAAAAACTTCCCGGGTCCCTGGAACAGCATCGAACAAAACGACAACACCGTACCTAGCAGCTTTACGCTTTTCCAGAATTATCCCAATCCCTTTAACCCGCAAACCAACATTCGCTTCCTGTTGAATAAAAAAGCCAATGTGGATGTAACCGTCTTTAACGTACTGGGCGAAAAGGTAGCCAATTTGCATCATGGCGTTCTGACTCCCGGTGAATACAAGCTAACCTGGGATGCCAGCAGCCAACCCAGTGGTGTGTACATCCTGCGGGTAAAAGCGGATAACGAACAACGACTCACAAAGATGATGCTGGTGAAATAAATTGTAATTAACAGGGTTCTCCCATCCCCGGGGAGAACCCTGTCCTTTTTTAACGGAGAGTGATGTTGTATCAAGTAAAAACAGGTTTTATGAGGATACGGTTGAATCTGCAATATCAAAAAGCAATGCTTTCCCTTTTTTTAGTACTTTATTATTCCCTTTCCAACATCCCATGTTACAATTTATTTTTTACAGGAGCACTAGAGCATCAGGAGGAGTGTAAAACTATTTCCGAGAGAAAGCGACCTGTATTATTGGAGGAGGCCATTTTATTTTACAATGAAAACAATTTTTATTTAGTAAGAGAGAGTTTTTTTAAAAAGAAAGAGATTGATAATTTGAATTGAAATATTTATTTTGTAGAGATTTTTTATTTAAGATGGAGAGAATTCAGAAATTTAACAGTTGATACAGCATTCGTCATTTCTCCCTTGATACGAGCACACCTACTGGAATATAATCGCATAGGGAGAGAATACCTGCATAAATATATTAAAGCCCACGTTTTTTGGTATAGAACATAATTTTATTTGGCTTAAATTTTTTAGTGAGTAATGATAGAGATGTTTTTAAAACTGCGAGGGTAGTATGCACAAGAAAATTTTATCAGGGCTCTTGTTAATCCTTTTTCTGACATTTGTGGCCATGGCGGGAACTACCGGTAAAATTGCGGGAACGGTTCGTGATGCCCAGACTGGTGAACCGTTAATTGGAGCCAATGTCATTTTGAAGGGGACGGGTATGGGTGCAGCCACAGATATGGATGGATATTTCTACATTATTAATGTGCCCATCGGGGAATATACGGTGGAAGTATCCATGATTGGCTACCAGACCGTTGTGCATCCCGGGGTAAAGGTGTATCTGGATCAGACCACCAAACTGGATTTCAAACTCCGCCCCGAAGCTATTCAGGGTGAGGTAATTGAAGTAGTGGCGGAACAAAAACTAACGGTAGAAAAAGATGTTACTACCAAAAAGGTGATTATCGACCGGGAAGAGATTAAATCGTTGCCGGTGCGCGATTTTTCGGACCTGGTAGCGATTCAAGCCGGTGTGATTCGGATTGAAGGATCGTTGAAAGGAATTCCCGGATTTGAAGATCGCGGTATCGAAGAAGTGCACGTGCGCGGTGGCCGCGCTGCCGAAATCGGTTACATGGTGGACGGTATGTACATCGAAAACCCCATTTATGGTGGGCGCTACAAAGGAATTCAACTTAATAAATTTGCCTACGAGCAAGTGGATATGAAAACCGGTGTGTTCAATGCCGAATACGGTGATGCCATGTCGGCCATTTTTAACGTGGTGACTCGTTCTGGAGGTAACAATTACGAAGGAAACATCAATCTGGAAACCAGTGCACTGGGCTTTGAGCCCGACCGCTTACGAAAATATGGACGAATTTCGGGAGCTTTTGGCGGCCCGGTACCTTTCACCAATAAGCATATCAAATTTATGATGAGCGGGCGCAAAACAACACGGAAATACAATGTTTATCAGTTCGATAATATTGTGTTTGACCCTTCCGATACGCTCGCCAATCGCTGGGATCCCCGATTGCTGGATAAAACCGGATTGACCTGGGATGAATTCCAGGAACAGCACATCCAGCATGCTCATCGTTACGACCGTTATAAAGGCTGGAAAGCTTTTGGATTTAACCATGACTGGGATTTGTTTGCAAAATTAACGTTCGACCTGGCACCTTCCATGAAGCTGGAAGTCTCCAACTGGGTGGTGGGCACCGAATTTCGAACGTTTAACACAGAAAATCACTGGTATCGGTTCTATGAAGATGGGCGCAATATTGTACGGCAAAATGCCGATCGGCAGGCATTCGTCTGGACGCACATGCTCAGTAAAAACACCTTCTACACAGTACGTGGTTCTCGTTTTTATCAGGAAATGAACATCGGTTGTAAAGATCCCAAAACGGGACGCTGGCTGGATGCGGATGAATACCGACGTCCTTATCCACCACCTGATGTGAACAACTGGGAAACCAAAATCGATGAGCATGGACGTACCGTATATTATGATCCGATTATTAAAGAATGGATCCCCAAAGATTGGTACGACTACGACCTGTACCTCTCCTACGAATTTTTCGCGCAGGGGAACGACCGCTATCATCATCGCAGTTATGCCCAGACCTGGGAAGCTGTGGCCGACATCACCTCTCAGGTGAACAAGCATCATCAAATCAAAACCGGAGTTAGCTACAAACAGCACGACCTGTACTTCAACGAAGTACAGCTCCCCTGGTTGGCGAATCCCTACTATGATTACTATAAAAAACATCCCATCGAAGGTAGTTTCTACATTCAGGATAAAATTGAGTACGATTATATGACCATTAATGCGGGTATCCGCGTGGATATGAACAACCCGCGTTCGAAAATGTGGGAAAATCCGTACGATCCCAACACTAAATTGGTGGACTCGAAGACCACCTATCAAATCAGTCCCCGTCTGGGTTTCTCCCATGTGATTACCGAGAAATCCACTTTTACTTTCGGATATGGTCAGTTTTACCAGTTTCCCACCTATCGGAATGTGTACCTGAACTCCCAGCAGAGCCTGGAAGCTATTCGACCTCTGGTAGGAAACGCATTGCTGAAAAGCCAGAAGGTAACTTCTTACGAATTTGGTCTGAATGCCGAGTTGATGGAAGGATTTGTCTTCCAGTTAATTGGATGGTCGAAAGAGTACAACAATTTAACCTCCACCGAGCGGGTACCTCGCTTCCCGCGTTCTTACTATGTGTTTGTGAACCGGGATTACGCCACGGCACGCGGATTTGACCTGAATATTCGTTTCCGTAAAAATCGATTCGCTGGGATGATTCAGTACACCCTCTCCCGGGCGACAGCTAATACTAAAGATCCCTGGGAGAGTTATCGTCGGGAGTATACCCGGGAAACTCAGCCCCGTCGGGAATTCCTGATGGGATACGACCGCACCCACGATATGAACCTGAGTGGGGCTTATGTCATTCCGCCGCATCAGGGATTTAAACTGTTTGGTGTACGTCCTCTGGCTCACAGTCGGGTGGATTTAATCTTTGTGGCAACCAGTGGTGCACCTTACACTCCTACACACAACGGCATTGCCGGTCCCACTAATTCCGAGCGTGAACCCTGGTATATTCAGTTCAATATGCATTTTCGGAAAAATTTCGAATTATGGGGTATGAAATATACCTTTGGTATTCTGGTGTTTAACCTATTCGACCGCAAAAACGCGCTGGATGTATTTACCGAAACCGGAAAAGCTGACGATCCCGGTAATTACATCCGCCGCTTCATTAATCGGAAAATTTATTCTTCCACATACTGGGATCAACCTTATCGATTTGGTCCCCGACGCAGGGTTGATTTTACACTGGAAGTTTCATTCTAAGAGTTTTTGGAAAAATTCGGAGGTCTTCGATGAAGAAACATCTTGTTGTATGGCTTTTACTTTTGTTTCTGGTGCCAATGGTGCTGAATAATGGCCTGGAAGCAAAAGATACTCGGACAGAAAATTCTCATTACACATTTGGTAAGAAATACCGGATACCCGATCCCGCTCTTCAACGAGCAATTGGTATTCTGGAAAAAGGGAAGTTGAAAACATCCACCAGCAACTACGGAATTTTTACCGGATTTGGGTTTTCGGGCGATCCGTATCCCGAAGGACTTTGGGGACGATATCAATATATTTCGATGATATCGTTGGTATTCGGTGTGCCCGGACGGGATAAAGAGGGAAATCCTTACCCCTGGGCAGTTGGTCCCAAAACGCTTTATTCTCCCAAAGATAGGGATTTTGTGGTGAAAGGAAACGCCAATACCTATTGGGGCCCTTCGGTATCTGAATCGTTCATGGATCGCACCAGCGGGCATTTGCTGATTGATTGGGAGGCTGTGGAGGATGCGGC
>JALWDQ010000139.1:0-1658 GCA_027039625.1 Calditrichia bacterium
GAGTTTTTCTAAATTATCCAAGTATAGATAAGTTATTTGACGCATAAATGCAAAATCAAGAGAATGACAAATTAATTGATCGAGAATTTCTGATTATTTCCAGCGATTTAAAAGAACTGAAAAAAATTGAAGAATTCTCACATCACATATCCCGTAAAGCCACCCTCACGGAAGAACAATCGGATAATATGGCCATTGTGCTCACAGAATTGGTTCATAATGCAATTGTTCACGGAAACAAAATGATATCGGACAAGAAAGTGATTGTTAAAGCAGATTACTACCCCGATCGTGTTCAGGTGTCCATCAAGGATGAAGGGGCTGGCTTTGATCCATCCGCTATCTCCAACCCCACGAACCCCGAAAACCTCTGGAAAGAGAGTGGTCGTGGCATCTTCCTGGTTAAAAATTTAATTGATGACGTACAATTCTATCCCACCCGAAGGGGGATGAAGATCATCATCACGGAATATTTCAAGAATATGAATTGATCTAAGAATCATGTCTCCGGGTCGAGGAATTCGCCTGTTTGCGAATCGACCCATGTTATAGAACAACTGAATGCATCGAGAGAAGCCCTCTGTTGAGAAACAGGTTGAAAAGGTAAAAAGATGTGGGTATTATTTTGAATTGATGTAGTGGGTTCCCACGGATTTAACAGAATTTAAATTTTAGGGAGGCAACTTTCGCAGAAAATGCTTAAATTTGAGCTTTAATTGTTGTTGGAGGTAAATCGCTTTATTCAAATGAAGCTTTAATTAAATCAATTCGTCCTATGTTCACATAACTATTGGAGGAGCTATGAGGCATTATGTTCTGTTACTGATGATTGTACTGCTGAGTGCGTCTTTAGCATTTGGCGGCACAGTACGAGGCGTTATTACCGATGCGGAAACCGGTGATCCGCTGATTGGTGCCAATGTGGTCCTGGAAGGAACCACCATGGGTGCCAGCACGGATATGGACGGTTTCTTCATCATCGAGAATGTGCCAGAAGGCAATTACGTCCTGAAGGTCATTTATGTGGGTTACGATGAGTACACCCAGAATATCACCGTGGGTACGGAAACAGTTAGTTTGAAGATTGCTCTGAAACCCACGGCAATTATGGGACAGGAAATTACGGTGTTTGCCGACCGAGCCAAACCCCGCGAAACACCGGTTGCATTTACCGAAGTGGACAAGAAGGAAATTGTAAGCCGTCTGGGTTCTCGAGACATCCCGCTGGTACTGAACGTGACCCCCAGCGTGTACGCAACCCAACAGGGTGGTGGCTCTGGTGATGCGCGTGTTAACATCCGTGGTTTCAATCAGCGCTACATCGCCGTGATGATTAACGGTGTGCCGGTAAACGATATGGAAAATGGCTGGGTGTACTGGTCGAACTGGGATGGTGTTGGCGATGCCACCTCTTCCATTCAGGTGCAGCGCGGTTTAAGTGCTGTGAACCTGGCTGTTCCCTCCATTGGCGGTACCATGAACGTACTGACCGATCCCACCGCCCAAAATGCCAGCCTTTCCTTCAAACAGGAAGTGGGATCTGCGGGATTCCTGAAATCCACGCTTATTGGCCATACCGGTTTAATTAATAACAAATTTGCCCTGAGTGGTGTGATTGTACGGAAAGTTGGCGATGGGCTCATTGACAAAACCTGGAC
>JALWDQ010000140.1:0-5104 GCA_027039625.1 Calditrichia bacterium
GTCTGATTCCTGGGCTAAAGTTCTATTTAAGATAATTCCCCATTTTCCACGACCTGAAAGTTCAGAGCATATCAAAAATCCCCGTTTGTCCACTTGTTTGGGTATAAATATTTTCCCCAAAAAGAAAAAAGGCGAGCTTTACGCCCGCCTTTTTCTCTGAAAAATATGCTGCGTATTGTCAATTATGCAGTGACCTGTTGAACCAGCGCCTCGAATGCCTGAGGTTCGTGCATAGCCAGGTGTGCCAGTGCTTTGCGATCCAGATCGATATTGTTCTCCTTAAGCAGATGGATAAAGCGTGAGTAGGAGATTCCGTTCTGGCGGCACGCAGCGTTAATGCGCACAATCCACAGACGCCGGAAATTGCGTTTTTTCTGGCGCCGGTCGCGGTAGGCGTATTGCAACCCTTTTTCCACCTGGTCTTTGGCTGTTTTGTAGAGCTTGCCACGTCCCAGGCGGTAGCCTTTAGCCATTTTCAGAATTTTTTTATGGCGATGTTTGGCAGCCACATTGTTTTTTGCTCTTGGCATAATTTTCCTCCGCCTGTTTTGTCCTTATTCCAGAATCATTTCATGAGCGCGCGGGGCATCGGCTTTGTGTAAGTAAGCCGGTTTCCGTAAATTCCGTTTCCGTTTGCGCGTTTTGGATGTGAGAATGTGACTCTTATAAGCGCGGCGAGATTTTATTTTCCCGCTGGCGGTCACTTTAAAACGCTTCTTAGCACCGCGACGCGATTTCATCTTTGGCATCGTTTATCCCTTTCCTTTTATCCCTGAAATGTGAAATTACTTTTTAACGTTTCCCGTTTTATATTTTCTATTCCAATTTTAATCCAGAGTGTCTGTTTCCGAAACAATTGTTGCTATCGCTTCCCACCCAATGGAGTAAGCACCATCACCATTCGCCGACCTTCCATTTTGATGACTCCCTCCGGTTTGGCAATATCCGAGAGGGATTCTTTCACCCGTTCCATTAGTTTCCGTCCGAATTCCTGATACACCATTTCCCGCCCCCGAAAGATGATGGTTACCTTCACTTTGTTCCGTTGTTCCAGAAATTTTCGAGCAAAGCGCAGTTTGGTCTCCAGATCGTGGTCATCCGTTTTAGGACGGAGACGAATCTCTTTAACTACGATGGTATGTTGCCGCTTTTTCCCCTCTTTTTCTTTTTTGCTTTGCTCATATTTGTATTTGCCGTAGTCCATGATACGGCACACCGGGGGATTGGCATTGGGCGCCACTTCCACTAAATCCAGACCGTATTCTTCTGCTTTCCGCAATGCTTCTCGTGTGGGAACCACCCCCAATTGTTCGCCATTAGGCGAGATTAACCGAACCGATGCGACTCGAATCTGGTCGTTAATCCGAACCGATTTTTGCTTGGAAATAATGTGCTCCTTATCTTAGTTCCACTAACGTTTATTTGCAATCTCTTCGCTAATCCGATTGAGAAAAGCCGACAGTTCCATCTGTCCCAGGTCGCCTTCGCCTTTGCGGCGGACGGAAATTTTACCCGATTCCACTTCCTTGTCCCCTATGATAACCATGTAAGGAATTTTCTGAACTTCCGCTTCGCGAATTTTGTATCCCACTTTTTCGCTGCGGACATCCAGTTCGGCGCGAATCCCCGCCTGGCGTAACTGCTCGAAAATTTCCCGGGCATAAGCGTGCTGGCGCTCGGTGATGGGAATGACCTGCACCTGAATGGGTGCCAGCCACAGGGGAAAAGCACCGGCATAATGCTCAATTAGCACTCCGAAGAAGCGTTCGATGGAACCCAGCAACGCCCGGTGTACCATGATGGGCTGGTGCGGTTGTCCATCCTCGCCAATGTATTCCACCTGAAAACGCTCCGGCAGATTAAAATCCACCTGAATAGTGGAGCATTGCCAGGAACGACCCAGGGTGTCCTTAATTTTGATGTCAATCTTAGGACCGTAAAACACCCCTTCGCCGGGATCAATTTCGTAAGATAGCTTCCGGGTTTCCAGTGCTTGCTGCAAGGCATTGGTTGCCCGTTCCCAGTTTTCCAGCGTTCCCACGTACTTTTCGGGACGGGTGGAAAGGAAAATCTCGTACTTTTCAAATCCAAATGTCCGCAAAATAAATAGGGTGAAATCCAGTACTTTCAGAATCTCGTCATTGAGCTGATCCGGAGTACAGAAGATATGGGCATCGTCCTGGGTAAAACCACGCACCCGCATCAAACCGTGCAGCACCCCGGAACGTTCGTAGCGATACACTGTACCCAGCTCGAACAATCGCATGGGTAAATCCCGGTAGCTGCGCAAATGGGATTTGTAGATGGTGATGTGGAAAGGGCAGTTCATCGGTTTTAATTGATATTCCACCTCATCCACTACCATCGGGCTGAACATGTTTTCCCGATAAAATCCGGTGTGACCACTGGTTTCCCACAAATGCAGTTTGGCAATGTGCGGGGTGTAAATGAGTTCGTAACCGTGTTTGTAATGTTCCTGGATGACGAATTCTTCCAGGATGCGCCGCACCCGCGCCCCTTTGGGATGCCACAAAATCAATCCGTTGCCAATGGTTTCCTGAATACTGAAGAGATCCAGCTCCCGACCCAATTTGCGGTGATCGCGCTTTTTGGCCTCTTCCAGACGGTGCAGATGTTCTTCCAGGAGTTTCTTTTTGGGATAAGCAGTGGCGTACAGGCGCTGGAGCATTTTATTATGCTCATCGCCCCGCCAGTAAGCACCGGCGACATTCAATAATTTAAAATGTTTGCCAATCCGCCCGGTCGAGGGTAAATGAGGTCCCCGGCACAGGTCAGTAAATTCCCCCTGCGAATAAGCCGAAATGTCTTCTTCCAGCTCTTCGATGAGTTCAATTTTTAAATCTTCGTGAATTTTTCGAAAGAAATCCAGCGCTTCTTCCCGGGTGAGTTCCTTGCGGACAATGGGGTAATCCTCGTCCACAATTTTAGCCATCTCTTTTTCGATGAGCGGGAAATCGTCCGGGGTGATGGGGCGATCCAGGTCAATATCGTAATAAAACCCATCTTCAATGGGAGGACCAATTCCCAATTTGGCTTCCGGGAAGAGCCGTTTAATAGCCTGCGCCATCAGGTGGGCCGCACTGTGCCAGAAGACTTCCCGTCCTTCTTTATCTTCAAAAGTCAGAATCTGAATCTCAGCATCTTCGTTGATGGGTTCCGGGAGGCTCTGAACTTTACCGTTTACTTTGATTCCGGTGGCTTCTTTCGCCAGTTTGCGCGGAAGTTTCTGCAGGATGTCCAGCCCGGTAACACCCGCCGGAAATTCTTCCGTTCGTCCATCCGGAAACGTGATCTTTATTTTTTTCTCTGCCATGGTGTACTACCTGAACTCTGTTAAGCGATTCATATTAAAGAAAGCCACGAATCCCGGATTCGTGGCCCCTTTTGTGGGGCGGGCCAGAGTCGAACTGACGACCTCTACGATGTCAACGTAGCGCTCTAACCAACTGAGCTACCGCCCCTTCAAAAATGGCCGAAAAATTTAATATTGACCATCATTTAATGCAACAAGAATTTATTCTTTATTGCAAAAAATGAAGAAAATAATTTAACCGATGAACTGCTGAAATCAAAGGAATTTGTGAACAAAAATGAGTTTCGGGGAGGGGCATCAGGATTGTTCCTCCTGTGCGGTAGAGGCCTCTCCGGACGACCCGGCGGCAGATGCCAGATTCTGTTGCGCAATCCCAACGTTTTGACGAAAACGCTGGTAGCCCGCACGACGCACCGGTGTTCCCTGAAACATTTTTTCGAATTCTTCCTGCTTTAAATTGATGAGCCGGGAGAGGCGCAAATCCTGCGGTGTGAAACGGGAGGAGAAATCGGTTTCCCGGGTATCCCGGGCAAAGCGGTTCCAGGGGCACACGGCCTGGCAGATATCGCAGCCGAAGATGTAATTCCCCATCCCGGAGTGGAATTCTTCCGCAATTTCTCCGTGATGTTCAATGGTGAGGTAAGAGATGCAGCGCCGGGCGTCAACTTCACGGGGGGCCACAATTGCTCTGGTGGGGCATGCCTCCAGGCATCGGTTGCAGCTGCCGCAATAGTCGTGGGTCAGGGGTTCATCCGGTGGCAGAGGAAGATTCAAGAACATGCCGCCCAGGAAAAACCAGGAGCCTTTCCCTTTCAGAATGAGCATGGCGTTTTTACCAATCCATCCCAATCCGGCTCGTTGTGCCAGTGCCCGTTCCAGCACCGGGAAGGAATCCACAAAAATACGTCCCTCGGTCTCGGGCATCTGTTCTTTCAACCATTCCAGCAGCTGTTTCAGCTTTTTTCGTATGATTTTGTGATAATCCCTTCCCCGGGCGTACAGGGAAATTGTACCCGATTCCGGTGGAAAAATCAGCGGTTCCCTGGAGCGATAGTAGGAGAGTGCCACCATCACCACGCTTTGGGCCTGGGGGAAGAAAGCTCGTGGGTCGCTCCGTTGGGAAGCATGTGTCTCCATCCACTTCATGGTGCCGTGGTACTGTTTTGCCAGCCAGCGCTGGAGGTAGGTACCTTCCTCTTGCAAAGGTTCCGCTCCCGTAACACCCACTGCGGTAAATCCCAGCGCAAGCGCCTGATTCACCAACGCAGTTTTAATTTTCTGTAACTCTGAGGCGGATGGCATGGTTCACAATCCCTGATGAATCGGTTCGTTAGCAAATAAAATTTAACCGGAACAGGAGTGGATGTTCCGGGGATTCTCTTCCAGTCCAAATTCTCAGTTCCTTAGAATATCAGAAAAATATCCGGAGCGGGCAAGGGGTTTCGTTTCAATTCCTGCGAAATTCGTTTGTATCCCAATGCTTCCCGTGCTATATTGTTCCAACGGAAGAGCGAAAAAATAGGAGGCTTTCCCATGAGTTTTAAGAAATGGATCATTGTGCTGGGAGTGATGATGCTCGGTGCAATATGGATGGTGGGTTGTGGTAAAGGCGAAAAAGCAGAGACTCCCGGGGAAAAAGCTGCCCCGAATAAACCACTCATTATGCGTACTTCCACTGTAACCCTGAATGCCACAATCGAATCCGTGGATCTGGAAAATCGAACGTTTACCCTGAAGGATGAATCCGGGAACACCCAGACCTTTCAGGTA
>JALWDQ010000141.1:0-1656 GCA_027039625.1 Calditrichia bacterium
GTAAAACCAGCTTAACTGGTTGGTCACCTCGTTTTTACCCAGCGTTTGCACATCAATGATATCGAAAAGATCGTCACTTTTTTTCGTGCGGGATTCCTTCCCCAATTTGACCGCTAATTCCTTCTGCAAATCGTAGAGGTAAAGATGGATGCTTTCCTTCTCCATCATTTCGAAGCTCAAGTACTTTCCGTCGGGCGAAAGCTTGACATTGCGGTAGTTCTTTTTCGTTTCGGGCAACGGGAGCTGTTTCAGGTTTACAATTTTTACCTGTTGCCCCCACAGCAACACTGCTCCAATTAACATGTATCCAAGCGTCCGGGTCAGGAACATGAGCACACTCCTTTTTGTTTATCGCACTAAAACCAGAAATGCGGTGGCCATTCCCGCCACACCTCCCCAGATAATCCATTTTTGCCAGCCTTTTTCGTTTCGGGAGAGGTGCAGATGGTTTTCCCTTTCCACAGGGAGCAACACCACCTGGTAGTTTCCCAGTTGTTTGTGAAGCAGCGGTTTCTCCCGGGGTGGTAAGCTCACCTGCATCTCCGGTTCAAAGTAAAGCTGGACGTAATCCTCCGGTAAATCGTACTCCAGCGAGTCAATTTTCTGATAGGGAATTCGCAGGGTGTCTTTAAAAATATTGTTGAATTCGAAGCGGAGCGTGTCGTAGGTGAGCCCCAGGACGGCATCGTATTCCCCTTCGAACTGGCGCAAAATGGGGAAACCGGGAATGACGGCAAAGAATTCCTTCTTACGAGAATCGAAACGGTCGAAATAGAGATAACCATTTTTCCGGAAGTGGCGGTTAATTTCTTCCAGTCGTTTTTCCTGCACCGGGAACAGTTCAAACGGCGGGATGAATTTCAGTGCCGTTTTGATTCGGAAATACCCGGTGACCGGCGCGTTGGGCAGGGCAACCACCAGATCCTGGAAATTCTGGCGGTAGGTCTCCAGAGCGCGATTGCGGAGCTCTTGTTCCACCGAGTCGGCGGGCGAAGCCGTTTCCAGAAATGCCACATTTTCCAGCACCAGGTCGAAATTGTAGCGGGGGTCGAATTCATAAATATTTTCCGGTAATTTTGCTTTTTGAATGGAATCCTCCCGGGTTAAATAAATGAGCACCTGCCAGCTTCGCGCCAGCACACTTTCGGGCTGCAGCTCCAGAATTTTATCCACCTCGGCCAGTGCCCGATCGTAATTTTTATTCTGCACCAGCGAGGTAATGCGCTGATGCGGATCCTGCCAATCGCTGCTTTGAGCCCCTAACATTGCCAGACCCCCCAGCAGCAATAGTCCTGTTAAAAATGGAATCAACCTGTTCCGCTTCATGGATTTCCCCTTTTATCTTGCCAGAAAGAATAACCCCCATCCCACCACAAATCCGGCGCCGGTGTAAAGGTGACTCAAACTTTTCTCCAGCGCCGGAGTAATTAAGTACGTTCCCCGCGTTTTCAATTTGATGGGTTGCAGAGCATTGGCTACGAAGTAGAGATTTTCGTCAGCCACATCCAGCATTAACTTTTTCTGCGCCATGGGGAAAATGGTGTATTCCACCGGTTTGGTGTAGCCGATGTAAAAATACACCTGGTGCCAGTTTTTCTCGTGGGTGCGATAGGTTTTGTAATACACATACTCGTGGTTAATTTGCCCCCACAGAAA
>JALWDQ010000142.1:0-5099 GCA_027039625.1 Calditrichia bacterium
TGTTTCCGGGGTGAAGAATTTTTCCATCAGCGATTGAAACAGCGGAGTGGGATCGTTCGTCTCTTTCAGCTCCCGGATGGTTTTCAGTCGAGCCTCCCTGGCTTCACTGGAATCCGCCGATGCCCGGGTATTCGCCAACACCAATCCCGCAAACTTCTCCGGATGGTGCCGGTAAAGGGACAGCGCAACATACCCACCCATGCTCACCCCCACAAACACGGCCTGGTCGATGTGCATTTCTTCCAGCATGTGAATAACGGGTTTCCCAAAATCGTAAATGGAAGGTTCCTTCAGGTTGTTCTCGGATTCTCCAAAGCCCGGATAATCGTAAGCCATGTAGCATCCCGAAATATCCTCCAGATAATCCAGTTGGGGATGCCACATCTTGTGATTCAGGGGAAAGGCGTGTAAGAAGATCACAGGAATTCCGGTAAAACGCATCCGGTATAACACACCATTGTGTTTCATTGGAACCACCTCCTTATTTAAAAATCATTACATTCAACATTGTGGAACCTTTCGAAACCTCCCCGAACCACCTCTTTCAGGCGTCGCACTTAGCTGTTTCCGGTTCTACCCATCCGGGTGCAGTGCAGCGCACCAGGCGCGAATATCTTCGTGGTAACGCGCTTCCAGAAATTGCTGCCGGAGAATTTCATCTTCAATCTTATGGGCAATGTCCCGGATGGTTCCGCACATTTCCTTTAAAAGCGCCTGGTACTCCTTCGCCTGCTTTTGATTGTGCAAGAGGCGCACCCATTCGCATTCCACCAGATAAAGGATTTGAGGATAGTGGCAATTGCGGGCAATTTCCCGGGAGTTCTGGAATGCCTCCCCGGCTGCTTTCGGCTGGTTAAGCCGGGCAAACGCCATCCCCTGCAAATAGAAGGCCGCAGCACGGTAACGCGCCCAATCCGAAGCCTTCTTCAACATTTGCTCGGCCAGGCGCAGCGCCTTTCCGGGACGCCGTACTTCCAGCAAGTACAATGCGTAGTAAAACAGGTAATTCAAATAATCCACCACCTCGCCGCTGGTATTTACATATTTTTTCGCCGTAACTAACAGATCGTGCATGCGCTCGGGCCGGTGATTTTGCATTTCGTAATAAGCCAGATACAGGTGGGAAAGAATAATGAGCTGGGGTTGCTCGTGTTCTTCAGCCCAGCGGCGAGCATCGTTCAAATAATCCACCGCATGCAGCAGGGCGTGAACCAGTAAATAAAGGTGCCCCAGATGGAGTTTAATTTCATACTGTTCTTTGAAGAAGCGATGCTGCACCGATAAGTGCAGTGCCTGTTCCAGGATTTTCCGTGCTTCACCGTAAGCGCCCTGTTCTTTGTAAATCATTCCCAGATGAATAAGTACCTGTACCTGGAGAGCGGGGTTGTACCTCAATCGATTTTTTTCCACCAGGGAGCGTAAATGTGCCACCGCATGCCGCCACTTGCCCATCTGGGCGTACAAATCGGCCAGATACAGAGAGGTTTGCACCAGCATTTGCGGAAAAAACACCCGCCGCAGCATTCGCAACAGATTTACCCCCTGTAAGATGGCTTCCCTGTTTTGTTTACGGTTCAGGTAAATTTGCATCAAATCCAGGTGGGCGCTAAACGCTTCGGGTTCGGTACTTTTTCTTTTGGTGAAATAGGCCACCGTTTGCTCCACCACTTCCCGGTATTTCTCTGCATCCCGCCGGAGCAGTGGTTTCAGTTTCCGATACGTTTGGGCAAGCAGCGCATCCTGCTGGTTCCGGCGAAAAAGCTGATAGGCGTTTTGGTAGTGCTGCACCGCCACCCGGCTGCGACTGATGGTCTCTTCCACCTCGCCCAGGTAAAATTCGCAGAGACCGCGGGTTACCTCATCCGCAAAATCCTTCACCTTCACTTCCCGAATAAGGTAACGCGCTTCCTGAAATGCGTCCATGGCAATCAGGGTGCGAATCATTTTCAGATTGGCATCAATCCAGCCCTTCTGCTCCCGGGGGCTGGTGGTCTCCCGATGGATGCGGATATCCCGCAACTGCCGCAAAACATCAAAGGCATTTTCGTAAGCACCCATGTGCAGGTACAAATCCCCCAGCTTCTCCAGAACGGTTTCCAGATTAACCCGGGATGCCGGGGAAAGGGAAGCGATGCGCACCACAAAGAAGAAACGGTCGGCAGCTTCGGTGTAGTTGCCCTGCCGTGTAAAATACTCCCCTTCCTGCTCGGCCAGGGGAATCGCCACCTCCATTTCTCCCAGTTCATAAAACAGGGGAGAAAGTTTGTAAACAGCCCGGGTCTGTCCGGCAGTTTCCAGTTGCTGTAATTTTTCCAGAATATCCTTTACCTTTTCCAGGGGCATCATCTCTTTTAACCAATGCTGCCACCTCCGGGGATACACCAGGTACCGGGTCTCTTCTCCGCGGGTTAACATTTCCAGAAAACCCGCCTTTTGCCAGCGCTCCAGCACCGAATGTGCCTCCGGTACAAACTGCTCCAGAAGTGCCAGCGCATCGGGATGAAAAATTGGAGCGTTTAAATGTGCCAGAAATCCCAGAAGGCGCTGCTCTTCTGCCGGTAAATGTTGAAAAACCACCTGAAACAAATCTTCCCACTGCGGCCCGATGCGAATGGTGCGCAGGCGCTCCACCCGAATAAACCCCTCCCCTGCTTCCTCCACCAGCGGACGATATACCCCTTCCAGCAAAAAACGGATTTTAAGCGGGTTCCCGTTGGTTTTAATGTAACAATGGTTGGTAATCAGCCGGGCGTTGATGGGTTGAGTTCCAAAATACCCGGCGATGCTGCGCTCCACTTCGGAAACAGAAAGTTTGGTAAGGTGCACGACCTCGCCTTCCGGCAACTCCTGCGGGCGGTGTCTGGAAAAATCGCCGGTAAAAACCGTTAGAATGGGATAGTGGGAAAGACGAGTGAGAAACCGGGCGTATTCCTGAAACCGGGAGGCATCCAGCAGGTGGATGTTTTCCTGCACAAACACCGGGGAATGGGATTCTGCCAGAAAATCCAGGAATTGCAGGAACAGATCGGAATACCAGGACTCCGGAAGATTGGAGGAGACATCGGCAGCGGAGAGGGTACGGGAAATAAATTGCTGCGCCGGGCGGGGAAACCGTTTCAGAAAACGTTCCCAATGCTCTGTTTGTACCTCGGGAAGCGTACCCAGAATCAGCCGGGGAATTCGAGAAATTTCCGGATAATCAAATGCAAAATTGAAATGCAGGAGAGGGACAAAACGTTCCGGGAGCTCCTGCACCAGATGGCGTACGAACTCCCCTTTGCCCATACCTTCCTCCCCTTCTATAAAAAGAGAAAAAAGCGAATTTCCCGAATCATCTTTTATTTTTTCAAGCACTGAATGAAATATTTGCTGACGTTGCCAGAGCATGGAATTCCTTTTCATGTTAAAACCGTGTTCATTTTCCGGAAATGCATTCCGTCTCATTTTAGTTTGCGGAAGCACTGGATTTTCCCCAATTGTCTATTCAATCTCCTCCAGCAAAGCGGTAAAATGCCGCAGGAAGGGAGGTTCGTAAACAATGCGCAATCCTTTTAACGAATCTTTTTTCTTCTGAATTTTACTTAAAGCATCGGCCACGTATTCCAGATGGGAGGCAGTGTACACGCGCCGGGGTATGGCCAGGCGCACCAGTTCCATTTGAGGATAGTGCCATTCTCCGGTCTGGGCATCGCGATGGGCAAACATCAGGCTCCCAATTTCCACGGTGCGAATGGCTGCCTCGCGATAAAACGCTACCGTTAGCACCTGCCCGGGAAACTGCGATTGTGGGATGTGGGGAAGAAAGGACTTGGCATCGATGTACACCGCGTGCCCTCCAACCGGCTCCACAATGGGAACCCCCAATTCCCGGATGAGCTTCCCCAGATAGGCAGTGTGAGAAATTCGATAGCGCAGGTAATCTTCATCCAGCACCTCCTGCAATCCCCGGGCAATAAGTTCCAGGTCTCGACCCGCCAGCCCACCATAGGTCGGGAAGCCTTCCCGCAAAATCAGCAAATTCTGAAGCTTCCGGTAGAGCGATTCATCATTTAAAGCAATAAAACCACCAATATTCACCAGAGCATCCTTTTTCGCGCTCATTAAACAGCCATCCGCGTAGGAGAACATTTCCCGGACAATCTCGGGAATGCTCTTATCCTGGTAACCTTCTTCCCGCATTTTAATGAAGTAAGCATTCTCTGCAAAGCGGGCGGCATCGAAGAAAAAAGGGATTCCCTGGGAACGGCAAATGCGGCTGATGGTGCGGATGTTTTCCATGGAAACCGGCTGGCCACCTCCACTGTTGTTGGTGATGGTCATCAGCACCACGGGAATTTTTTCTTTTCCGTATTTTTGAATCGCATCCTGCAGCTTCCGGGAATCCATGTTTCCTTTAAAAGGATGGTTTAGTGTGGGGTGCAATCCCTCTTCGATGACGCAATCCAGTGCAGTAGCCTGAAGGTATTCCACATTTGCCCGGGTGGTATCGAAATGAATGTTGTTGGGCACCACATCGCCCGGTTTAAGCAAGGTAGAGAAGAAAACATTTTCCGCCGCGCGCCCCTGGTGGGTAGGCAGCACATAGCGGAATCCCATTACTTTCTGCACACTTTCCTGCAGATGGTAAAAATTGCGACAACCTGCATAGGACTCATCTCCCAGCATCAACCCCGCCCACTGACGATCGCTCATGCCAGAGGTGCCGGAATCCGTTAACAAATCCACAAAAATGGCTTCGGCAGGAATGTTGAACACATTAAATCCCGCCTGGCGAATTAACTGCTCCCGCTCTTCCCGGGAAATTAATTTAACCGGCTCCACCATTTTAATCCGAAAAGGCTCCAGCGGTAAATCCATATCGTATCCTTTCTGCTTATCGGTTACAGGTTCCAGAAACGCTAAACAAAACCACTCCCTGGTGCTCTTTATTCCGGTGCTTCTTTTCCGTACCCATTAAAAAGTGCACAACCCGAAGTAACCAGGGGAGTTCAAACAAAATTGCGTTCCTCCCGGTTACCAGCATGTTTCGGAAATTCTCCCCATCGGGTATTTCACCCGGTACGGGTTGACCAAACATCCCTACCCACCCGTTTGTCAAC
>JALWDQ010000143.1:0-5086 GCA_027039625.1 Calditrichia bacterium
ATCAGCACGGCGCTTCATATCGCTTCTACCGGGCAAATTTCCGGGCGAATTGCAAACTTCCTGCCCGGATGCCCTCTGAAGTTTGGTCCGGTGAAACTCCAGGTCACTTCCTCTTCTCTCACTTTCAATATTAGCGGTGGGAACCAGTCTGCCATTATGGCCATGGCTGCTACCCTGAAGCTGCCCCCACCCACTTCCGGAGATTCCATCTCGGTTAGTGGAAACATTACTCTGGACCTGGTAAGCGGACAATTTATTAATGGGCAAATTGCAATAAATAAACCCTTCCGCCTGAATTTGCCCATGGATGGCGATTTCCTGAGCTTTACCATCAACCAGGCGGTGCTGAACAAAGATGGGCTTCGCATCTCCGGGTCGAATACGCTGAAATTAAGCGGTGGTGCCAGCATCACGGCTAATTTTAACAATTTTCTCATCGGGTTGAACCCTTTCCAGATTAAATCCGGGAACGTGACATTTGCTTCTTCCTTTGCCTTCAAGATTACCCTGGATCACGGTCAGTTAAAGTGGCAGGCCACCGGAGCCAATCCCACCATTACGGAGGATTTCGGTATTGCATTGAATTTGCCTCCCACCATGGGGATTCAGGACGGGAAGTTCTATGCCAACGGAAGTGCGCAGGTGAATTTCCGCTATCAGGGTAAAGATTACACTGGATTGACGGTACAATTCAAAAATAATTTTAAGATGAATATATGGCCGCCTCAGGTGGTGCAGGGTAGAGCCGAGTTTATCCGCAATGGAGAACTTCTGGCTTACATCGACAATACTGGATTTGTCCCGGGCAATATTCTGGCGGTCATCCCACTGCCGGATACCCTGGGCCTGCCCAATAAAAACATCGCTTATATGCGGTTAAAAGATGATCAGGGCAACCTTCTGGTAGAAACCAGGGATACTGGCAATGCTTATATGTTACAGATTAAACAGGGGAAATCACTCAAAATTGTTATCCCGGCGCTGAAGTACAACGGAAGCACACCACCCGAATTAACAGTAACTTCTTTAAGTATTGGAGTGAATAAAACCACTTTCGAGCTGGTGAGTGGTGGAATTCAGATTGATGCTTCTGCAGGGAATTCCCTGTTCGACCTGACATCCCGGGGCATCCCGCTAACTGTAACCCGCTTTGCGGTGCGAAAAAAGAATGGGAATTACGGGGTTGTTATTGGAGCCAAAATCAAGCTGCCTGAAGCTCTTTCTAATATGGATTTAATTGTAGATAACCTGGAGGTTAGTGCCAGTGGTATTTCGGGAACCGTGAGTGTGGGACAGTACCACGAGCATTACACCAGTGGTACCACCTACATCAAAACGATTAGCTTTGGCTCGGATGTGCCGGTACAACTGAAAGTAGAAGGAATCCGAACCAACTTCTCGAACACGGGATTCCAGATTTCCTTTAGCGGCGATTTGTTTGTGGACTTGTTTAAGGAGAACAATAGCAACACACCTTCTCCCATTCATTTTGCGGCCAATGTGGGTACAAATACCACCAGTTTTACAACGGATATTTCCCACCTCACCAATGGAATTCCCATAAAAATAGCCCGGTTATTGCCACTGGCTAATAATCCCTCTAAACCGCCTATCCAATTTTACACGAACCAATCGGATATTGTGCTGGAATTGAATACGT
Source organism: Calditrichia bacterium (assembly GCA_027039625.1). GTDB lineage: Bacteria > Calditrichota > Calditrichia > RBG-13-44-9 > RBG-13-44-9 > JALXCH01. Next base: position 1,661 of record JALWDQ010000143.1, read on the forward strand.
TATTTAAGATTCCCTCTTTTGGCGAAAACTTTGCGGTGGAGGTGAAAGGGCTTAAAATTTCGAAGAGCCAGGGATTGCAAATGCCCACCATTACCTTTAACAATCCTGGCGACATGTTGAATTTCGATCTCTTTGCCATGAAATTTACCATCTCCCAACTGGGCTTTTTCTACGAAACCCAGGGAAGCTCTAAAGTGTTTGGTCTAAATCTGGGCGGGAAAGTAAAAGTTTTCGATAATACCAGTACATTTACCGGATTAAAGATTGGTTCCGATGGGAGTTTCTCCATTGCCGGAGCTAATCTCATTTCCAGCCCCATCAATATTGTGCCTAAACGGTTGCAACTTACCACGCTCTCTTTCGAGCAGGATTCGCTCAAGGCAACGTTCCGGGTTACCCCGCCGGCACCGCTTAATCAGAGTCCCAGCGATGTGAATTTCTTTATCGCTCCCAATGGAACCGTAGGTGGTGGTGGCAAAGTAGTGCTAGTGAATGAAAGCCATGCTAAAGGCGGCGGAGACCAGACCGAATGGCAATTCTGGAGAGGCACCCTGGACCTGGTGTACATGGATATGGATTTAAAGCTGGATAATTTTAAAAACTCCCGGGTGAATATTACTGCTGACTTATGGCTGGACAACGATCGCATTGAGTTTGGATATAAAGATGCCAGCGGTCTGCATCCTGGTATCCAGATTGGATTTGATGGGAGTACTCATTTTTCCAATTACCGTTTGCAGGGCACACCCACCTTCAATCTGGAAGTATTGCGATTTAAACTAACACATTTAAGTTCACTCTCCGGATCAGATTTTGGGATTGATATCTCGGGTGATGTAAGTCTCGATGTTTCCAGTGTAAACAGTACCATTACTTTTAAAAACTTGCAGGTTAATAGCGCAGGCGATATGCCCAATATTGCCACGGCCATTAGTGGTGGGCGTCTGAGTATTGGAAACATCTTTTTACTGGAAATTAATCGCTTCAAATATCTACCCGACGGTGGGGATATATCCTTTAAAACCGGAGCAATTCCCACCAAAAAGAATAGCGGTTCTCAGAAAACCGTCACGCGTCACGTCGATATGTATATCGAATTTGGTGCCAATATGACCATTGCCAACACCTTTAGCGGTGGTGTTCAGAAATTTATGCTTTTTAAATCCTCTGATACGACCAACTTTGTAATACAAAATTTAAGCTTAAGCATTCAGAATGTGGTAACTGCTTCTTTTGATATGGTGTATTATTCTACCAGTGCGGATATCCTCTTTCTGGCTGCAGGTAATGTGGATGTAAATAATATCCTCCATTTTAGCACGGTAGGATTATTTGAACAGGTTAATGGAAAACTGCGTTTCGGTATTTTTGCTATGGCCGAAATACCAGGACCCGGAATTACGTTATTCCCGGGAATTCAATTAATGCGCGTGGGTGGAGGATTCTTTTACAATCCCAAACAGGAATATCTGGATCTGGTGGTTCAAAAGACGGATTTGAAAGGTGATACCATCATCGGTTCTCTCCCATCGTTAACCGGAGGGCAGGCTAAATTTGCGGTCATGTTGTATGCTGGTGTGGTCATTGCGGATAAGTCTATCATAAATGGAAGTACCATGATTACGATTACCGACCAATACATTAACTTCGCCGGTCGGGTGGTATTATTAAATATGAAAGACAAACTCGTTGGTGGATTTAAGCTCACTGCCCGGTTCGATAATTTCTACATTGATGGATTAGTATATGCTAAGATTCAGTTAGGAATTATTCAGGGCAGTGGAATGCTGCAATTTAAAATTGCCGAAACAGACGATGGAACGATGTTCTACATTAAGGGAATGGCCCATGCGGTGGTTATTAATAAAAGTTTCCTGGAAGCAGATTGCCGTTTCTTTGTAGGAAATCCGGGATTTATGTTTCAGGCTGCGGGTCAAACGGGATTTAATTTCTGGATTATTTCCGTTAATTCAAGAGTTTCCGGAACAATCTGGATGAAGTGGTTGGAACCCCGGGAATTTGGAGGTTACTTTACTTTTCAGGTTAAAGCAGATGTGGTACTGGGGGTAGTCTCCCTTACCGCCGGGGTGAAAGCGATTCTTATTATATCCGATCGATTCGTTGTGTATGGCGAGGCATCTGGTTCCATATGTCTGGGCTGGGGATTAATCTGTTGGGGAGGTTCCGTGTGGTTGAAGATTAGCAATGTGGATCCCAAATTTAGCGGAGGCTTCGGGAGCGATCCGGAGATGAGGAAAAAAATTGAAGAAGCTGAAAATATGGCAGATGAGATGGAGAAAGAAGCACAAAAAGCCCTGAATAATATGGAAGCAAAACTGGCCGCCAGTATTCGCCTGGACGATAAACAAGTCCGCCAGGGAGGAATAAACCTCTTTGCGAGCAATCCCCGGCGAACCGCTTTGTCCTGGAAATCCATGGAGACGGAAAACGGTGGATTGCAATCCTCTGAAATAAGCACCTTGAACTCCTTTATTAATCAGAGCTTAACTTTACCTTCAAATATCACCAGTACAGCCAATTATCTTGCGCAGTTGCTGAGCGAGGAAGAAGCGTTACTACAGGAGGCGGAAAATATTGCCAACCAGCTAGGGCAGCAACTGGATCAATCCCTCGGTTCGTTGCCTTCGGTGGAAAATGCTCTGGAAATTTACGATATAGCTTCGCCCATTCAGGCATTGTCCGATTCTGTTTCTGTGATTACCTACACGGATGCCGAAGGACGCGAACATCAGAGTTTTAAAGTTAAACCAAAACTATCCATCGACGACGATTTGTATAATCAGCATAAAGAGCGGGCGCGGCAAATGGAGCAAAAGCGGGAACGGATCCTGAACCAGATTTACCAGCGGATTTTGAAACTGAACAGCTACCTCTCGCAAATTGATGTGATCTTGAACCGTGAAGATGGCACCGCCACGGTAAAAGCACTGGGAGAGAAGTATCTGGCAGCTCGGGAAAAGCTGGAGGAATATTTCTGGAAAAATCATGAGTATATTTATGAACTCCATTCCTGGGCAAATGGTGCTTTGAACCATCTAAATGGATTGAAAACATCCATCAGTTCGTTTGTTCATAATAAATCCAATCGTCTTAGTAATATTAATGAATTGAAAAAGTTAGCAAAAGCACGTGCCCGGAAACTGGCCGATGTGGTATATGCCGGTTCGCCCGATCAGGCAGATAATTTTTACCAGAAATACTCTTCAAATATAGATCAGTTGAATAACATCAATAATGTTCGCACTGTATGTAATCGTCTGGGAATCAACCTCTGGTTAGATATTCCACGCTCCGGTTTACAGATGCTGGCTTCTCAGTTCGATTCTGCCGTGGTGGCGAACATCACCAATCACGATGAAAAAATAGGTGCAATGAATGCCAAACACGAGCAGGTTACGAAAGTCA
>JALWDQ010000144.1:0-5085 GCA_027039625.1 Calditrichia bacterium
ACTCCCCACCTGGGAGGAGCTGGATATCTCCGGATTTGGAATCAAAGCGGGAGTCAGCATTGTGGGATTTGGGTGGTAGGTGGCAAACTACCCGGGCGTTTCCCGGAAGTGCTTCTTACCCGTTTCCCCTGATTTTTTCGGGAGGGTAACTCCCATCCCCGGTGTTTGTAACCCCTGCTTGTTAAAAAAACCGGAGGTTGGAGGCCTTTTCCTTGAACATGAATTTGATTTAAATACCAATCGTTAAATCGATATTCTATGAAAAAATCCTCCTTTGTTTTTCGATACCTTCTTCCCGGGACAATCCTGTTGTGGATGTTGTGGCAGGGGTGTGCACCACGGGTGCGTAAACCGGTTCCCCAACCGGAAGCGGAACTTCCTCAGGTTCCGCGCATCCGGGTCGCGCTGGAAGCGGAACTGGATGAGGGTGCGCTTGCCTTTCAGGGGACTTACCAGTTGAAAAGTGAAGAGGCCACTTATCTGCTCGACCAAACCGTGGGGGAGTTCCGGGTTAAAAAATTAAGCAACAAACTGGTATTGTACAGCCCCAAACGGAATTTTGAATTCACCCGGTTTCAGGAAATCCGTTTTGTGCCCCGGGGAGAGGCTTATTTTGTGTGGAACGACCGTGCCTACCAGGGAGAAGTGCTTTTTGTGCACACCGGCCAGGGGATTGCTGTGGTGAACGAACTTCCCCTGACTGAATATTTGCAGGGTGTGGTGCCCAACGAAATTCCCAGCCACACCCGCGATTACCTGGCAGCTATCGAAGCCCAGACCATTGCCGCGCGCAGTTACGCCCTCTATTACCTCCAGCATCCGGAATCGCCTGCCTTCCATTTGTACGATGATGTGCGGCATCAGGTGTATCGGGGACGGGAGAATCAATCCTCGCTGGTGCAGAAAGCCATTCAAGAAACTGCCGGTCTGGTATTAACTGACGAGGCTGGACGTCCCATCCGGAGCGAATTTCACTCCACCTGCGGCGGGTATCTGGAAGCGGAGAACGGGAATACCTTTACCGATGGGAAAGCGGGTTCCTTTTACTGCAGCGCTTCTCCCTTTTACCGCTGGATGCGCACGGTGAACGATCGGGAGATTCTGCGCAATCTGCTGAGAATGGGGTGGGTTAAGCAAGCGGCATTCCGCCGCTGGATGCAGGAAGGGTTTAAAATGCACCTGCGGGTGGAACACCGCACTGCGTCCGGCAGGGTGGATAAACTGCTTATTACCATAAATGGAACTCGTTTTGTGGTGAAGGATTGGGAAATTCGCAAGGTGCTGGCACCTTCGGTTACCTCACCTTTGCCCGGTAATCTGTTTTTTCTGAAAAAATCCCGAGCCCACCCCGGACAACTGTATGTGATTGGAGCCGGTTACGGACACGGGCGGGGTATGTGCCAATGGGGTGCCATCGGGCAGGCGCTCCAGGGCAAAAGCTACCGGGATATTTTGAATTTTTACTATCCCAATTCCCGGTTGAAGAGGCTTTATCAATAACCGGTTGGGTAAAATCAGGCTAAAAAGAAAAAGCGGTGTTACGGTTATTTTAAATGTTGGCTAAAAAAATACTTTAGTGAAATTTTTCGCCTTGCTGGCGCAGGCTGTTATCGTAGTGGAAATTCTTCGCTCCGCTCAGAATGACAGGGTGGGGCAAAAGTATGCAAAGAAAAGACCGGGATAAACCGAATATGAAACGGCTTGTCTATTTTACATTCATTTTTATCTGGGGGATGCTGCAAACGCCTACCGTGCAGGCACAGGTAAGCGGCAAATTGAAGGAGTTTCTCTGGCAGCGGGATTTCAAGGAATTGATTGAAACATTTGCCGACGAAGAGGTGGTGTTGCAGGAAGAAGGATTAATTGCCGAACGGGAGCGCAATAGAAGTTATGTAGAAATACCCGGATTGCGAGTGCAAACCTTTGCCGGTTCCCGAAAAGAGGCAGCCCAACAAATGGCCGAGAAGCTTCAACAGCTTCGGTTGGATTCCGTGTATGTGGTGGAAGAAGGAGGGTTGTACAAGGTACAAATTGGCAATTTCCGCCAGCGGCTGGAAGCGGAAAAGATGCTGGATCGGCTCCGTTTTGCGGGAATTGACAATGCCTGGATTGTGCAAACGCAAATCCACTGGCCCAAAGATTCCTTGCAGATTGCACCGGAGGAAAAAGTTGCTGCCTCCGGGGAATGGGAGAGGAAAACTACCTTTGCCATCCAGATTTTTGTGAGTACCGACCGCCAGAAGGCGGAGGAACTGGGTCAGGCGTTTTCCCGAAAATTGGGATTGAAGACATCCATTGTACAGCAGAACGGTTTCTGGAAAGTGCTGGCCGGGCGATTCCGCGATGAAGCCTCTGCCCGCCGGGAGCTGGAGCGCATCCAATCCGCCGGTTTCCCGGATGCCTGGGTTACCCAGGTGCAATGAGGCAACGGCCCTGAAATCGCCTTGCGTCTCCGCTTAAGATTTCTGTACCCGGGATAACCTACACACTGAAAGTTTTGTGTAATTAATGTAGCGATGGCAAAACTACCTGTCATTCTGAGCGAAGCGCCAGCGGAGCGAAGAATCTCATGAGCGAAGCGAAAAATCTCAAATAAATCCCATATTCCTCGGAGAATCTTAACCAAAAAATTGCATGATGCTTTTTTACATGGCGTTCGTTGCGATCGCTGCGGTTCCATAATAAAAAATTAAACCGCAAAGAACGCAAAGAAAGCGCAGAGACCGCGAAGAAACCCCAAATTCCAATTTCCAAATCCCAAGTATCAAAAATAAAAAACCGCAATGTCCGAATGTCCATAGGACTCTCCAGAGGAGTCTTTTACGACCTTTGAAGGATCCCATAGGTAAACGCGGCGAGCGCAGCGAATTTTCAGAGAATGCTGAAAAAACAACCTCAATGTGTGTAAAAAAATAGATTACAATCCTGTTAATCCCGTTCATCCTGTCTAATATTTTTTAGCACCAGGTTAAACCAATTTTCGTGTTTTTTCGTGGCGCTCGTAGCGTGCGCTGTGGTTTTAAAATAAACCGCGGCGTCCGCAGCGAGCGCAGCGAGTTTTCAGAGAATGCTGAACAAAAAACAACCTCAATGTGGGTAAAAAAGTTCAAATCCTGTTAATCCTGTCCACTCGCAGAGCCCTCCGCTTATGAGATTCTTCGCTCCGCTGGCGCTCCGCTCAGAATGACAGGGTGGGGTAATTGATGGATAAACAGATAGATAGAAAAATCGATTGTTTTATCAGTACAACGTCTTTGGTACTCCCCGTCCTAACTTCAGAGGCAAAATTCCGGATTAGAAATTGAAATAGTACAACAGAGTAACCTTCCCGAAGAAGTAGTACTCATCCACGGTATCGATGGAGCTATTCGAGCGGTCGCCGCCGTACAGGGTATCGTCAAATAAATCCGGCCAGCGATACTCGGATTTACTCACCGCGCCCGCCACATCCACCTGCCAGCGTTCGCCCAGGAAACCGGTACCCACGCTCAACAACGTGCGGGTCGTACCCCGATGCTGAAAGGAATTGCGGTACTGCATTCCCACCTGAAACGGGATTTTATTGAAGAAAATGTGCTCCACCCCCACTTTAAATACGTAAACATCGCTGTAATCCCGGGGCTGGTTAAACACGGGATTGTGGGGATTGGCATATTTCAGGCTTTTCGACCAGAACTCGTAGCTAAAATCGATGTTCAGGCGTGCCTGCAGGATTTGCCGGGCACGGTACTCCCAGCCGGTGTTAATGCGAAAGGGGTAGCCAATCTCTTCCCGAACTTCGGGCGCCGTTCCGTACCGCACCCGATACCCAATGGTGTAGGGGAGGGAAATATCCAGCCCGCCGGTGATGCGCTCGTTTATCCGATAAGTAGCACCCAGGGAAAGGACAAAGGGAGTGCCATCCAGGCGGTAGCGGGCAGTGGCCAGCGAATCGCTCCGGGAGCCGCGCACCCAGGTGATGCCCGCTTCATAATCCAGAGAGCCGGAAAGAAAACCAAACTGCACTCCCAGAGAAAGCGCCGGTAAAAACGGCATGGAGGCGGCTACCGCAAAACTGGTGCGCCGCAACCCACCGTCATAGTAAATATGATTGTAAGCCAGCAGAGAGTCTCCAAATATATTTTCTCGCACTTCTTCGTTATAACGGTAATTCTGGTCAATTTCGATGAAGGAGCCCACGCCCACGGTTAAGTTGGGCAGAGCGGCAAACGGGGTGCGAAAAGTGATTGCCCCTTCCGGCGAGTAGTAATAATTGTTGTTGAGGGCGTAAATGGCATCGGTAATCACTCCGTCGAAACGGTCGTACAGGGGATAGGAGCGATGTTCTTCCATTTTGCGCACGTTCAGGGTTGCCATAGCGGTAAGTCGCCCGGAGATGCCGGTGAGCGCCGCCGGGTTGTACAACATGGCGCCTGGTCGCTGCAAGGAAACCGATCCTGCACCTCCCAGCGCCAGCGAACGCGCGTCGGGGAACATCCAGTACTCTCCCACCGGAAAGGAAGGATAATTCTGTGCCAGCATCAATTGCACCATCACCAAAAGGATGAGTAAAAAACCGTTCGTCTTCATCGTTTCTATCTCCAAAACCTTTTAATTCGCTGCTTCAAATGATTAAAAGTGGAAGTTGAGTTCCACATAGTAAAAATCCTGATTGGGCTGCACCAGATAAGCGGTGTAGTAGCGCCCATTTTTTTGCACAATGGGAACATTGGTGGATTCCCGCGCCTGCACAAAATTCTGGGGTGCCTGGAAGTCCCGCGTGTACTTCACCCGCATGGTAATTTGCGGACTGATGCGGGAGTACACGGAGATCCACAACCGGGTGGCGCCCAGGGGACTGTCCATCACCATAAACTGGGTGTCTTCAAAATTCCAGAAAAAGCCTTTGTAGTAACCCAGAAATCCTTTGATTTTCAGGTACTGGTTAAAATTATGGGTGAAGAAGCCACCCAGCGCCTGCGCCGGTGAGCCAATATTCCCGGCAATATTCACATACCGTAAACTTTCGCCTGTTTGTATGGGAAAAAGAAACCGGGGTCTGGGACGGAATTTGGTCATGGAACTGACGTACAGCAGTCCCAATTC
>JALWDQ010000145.1:0-5079 GCA_027039625.1 Calditrichia bacterium
CTGTACGGTATTCTGCGGAACATGAGAACCTACCGTTTGAATATGCGGCGTTAATAGCACCATACTGCTGTTGACATCTACTACCTGTAACTTAAATTTTATCGCCTGACCCGCAGTAAAACTCAGTAAACCGGGATGTAAAATAGATAATTCCCGATAGTAATCCAGTTTTACAACACCCGAGACCTGAAATTCCTCGGTGCGATAAACCTCGTTCCATTGACTTGCATTATGTACCTGAATTGTATCCGGAAAGGAATACAATCCCACTGATTTACCGTTAACTTTAAATTCACCCGTTTCCAGAACAACAGATGAGCCACCTGTACGAACCACTCCCCTGATATGGCGCACTACCTGAACCTCACCATTAACTTTTTCAGAAGAATTTTTCACCTTTAACAAATAGGGTAGTGAATTCTCTTTTAAATAAACCGTACTATACGCTTTGTCATAATCCCTGCTTAAACTGATGTTAGGGCGATAACCTTCTTGCCAGGTGTAAAAATCTTCCCATTCCCCGTTGGTATATTCTGCCTGCCATAACATCGAAGTGCCTCTATACCAGTTACTTACCAGATCGTTATCAGTTTTAAATCCCGTAATAGTGGGACAGGAGTAGTTGTCATTTCCGATAAATGCAGTAAAATTACCCCAGCCTTCCTCTCCGCTAACCTCTCGACGACGGTGCAAAATAATATCCATCTCCAGAGGATCACCGCTGTATGCTTCCCACATCACATTGGGACGGGAAGAATAATCCACAGCCAGCGAAGGCGCTCGATGATTACGATAACCCGAACCACTGGAAACATTCTCCCCGGAGATGATCCAATCATAATGTTCACCCTGGTTATCGTACCAGTGGGAAAATTTTGTGTAATAAATATTCCCCGATGATTCCCAGACCAGATGATAGTTCAAATTGCGATCGTCCACCATAGCCGGATAATAGGAATCCCTATCTGTGTGAGGTACGGCCTGAAGACTTCCCTGAACACCATTGGTAAAATCGTATGATGTGAGAAAGATAGAATCGCTGCATAAATCCTTAAATGCCACCAGAACATTAAAATTGGGGGCAACACATTGCATAACAGCAACCGGTGTGGAATGACCATGCAAAAGCCGGACATAATTGTATAATGGAATTATGTTGCCCCATCCTGTGGCATCTTTCATGCGCAAGTAAACTCCAAAATAATTACCATAAAGCTCTTCCCAGACCACAGCAATAAATCCTCCTCCGGCGGTAACGGAAGGACAATGATTGTCTCCGCTGCCATTACTTATACGTACTTCCTTACTCCAGGTATTACCTCCATCCGTGGAAGTGGTGATATAAATTTCTCCGTGATCTTCATAAACCAGATAATAAGTTCCGTCTGCTTTAAATATTTTTCGCTGGTTGTTGAAATTAAGTGCTTCCTGGTTACTACTAACCAGATGTCCCTTGTACACAGCCCGAGCTACTGCACCGTCCTGCTTAAACACCACCGCCGTCTCTCTCTGGTTAGGATGCTGAAACTGCACCTGCTCGCCTTCCCAGCCTTCAAAGTACCAGGTGATGTCCTCTCCATGGAAAGGGATGGTTTGGGTTTGCTGGGCTCGGACGGAGTAGTAGGGTGGTGTCCAATGACCTTGATTATATCCTTGATTCAAAAACACGCCCTGATAAATGTCACCGTTGTAACTGGTGGCATAGTCAGGTTTGAAGGGTGATGGGCGACTCTTGAATGGTGCATTCATTCCCTGATTGCGCAAACCATAAGGTGATTCATTATAATCAATCAGCCAGGGGTCTTTGAAGGCAATACTATCCCCGGAAGGATTTGTTCCGGCTGCGGTACCAAGAAATTGGTTAAGAATAGTAACATTAGCTTGAGTGTATCTAAAATATGATATCAAATTACCGGAAAAATCATTGGTAATCTGAAATTTTATGTGATTAATAACGGTATCGTCTTTGCTCCAATTATGAAATTTCTCATCAGAAATAATTGTTTGTTCTCCTCGAAAAACTTCTTGATTCCCGATTTTTAATAAAAATTGGTAAGGCACTTGATATTGGGTAAATTTCCCCTGATTCCATCTCCCTATTTTCCCTATGGATTGGTTACTTTCATTTAATTGATCCACTTCGACTAATTTGCAATTGGCTGGTACGCTCCACGGGGTTGTAACCTCTCTGAAATAAACCTGCCGCTCATTGTAATTACCATGATCTCTATTCTCGCACCAGAAAGCGTAGGCTTTGCCTAGCCAGCTTGTTAAACCGTGATAATCGCCCAAAAACGTGCTGGTATGTATGGTAAAACCACCGGAAGTACCTACATTAATTGGCGGATTAGAAAAAGCACTGCCTCCGTTGGTACTGTAACGAAGTCTGGTATAGATGGGGTCCGAAATATTATTTGTACTGGTATAATATAATATGGACAAAACTCCATCCGGAGAAACCGCGGGAGTTGCCATCCAGTCTATGGTAGTCGTATTTTGTTCTATGGGAATAATGTTGCTCCAATTAACACCACTTCCTGAAGGCGTCCCTTTAAACATTAGAACATCTGCTGTACCATTCTCGGTTTGTCTGCCAGACCATACAACATATACATTTCCTCGATAAGACCCTTCACTTTTATCGACCACAACTATTGGCCAGCTAATTGCCCGAATTTTTCCGCTTTTCACATAGAAATTATTATTCGCTCCTTTCGTTCCGCACTCATGGGTATTAACATAGTATTCATCTGTAAAACTATAACCTCCATCTGTGGAACGCTTAATATGAATCCGTCTAGTCCTTAATGAATCAATTTTTATATCTGCCCATGCCAGATAGAGTTCACCATCTGGACCCACAGCTACCGAAGAACCATGCCGATAATAGGTTAAGTCGTACCATACTGTCGAAACATGTTGAAAGCTATTTCCACCATTAACAGAGCGATATAGATTAATATAACTTGGAGTTGGTTGTTCAGAAGAATTTAATTCAAAAACAGTTACGGAAACATAAATATCAAAATAGCCATTGTTATTTCTTACGGGACTGATTGCCAACCACGGTTTATCCAGTTCATCTTCACCAATATCCGCCACGGTAATTCTATTGCTCCAGCTTATACCACCATTACTTGATTTATGCAAATAAAGTTTTCCGTCACTTCTTATCTGATAAAGTAAATAAGCAACACCATCCGGGTCAAAGGCAATCATGGGATCCCCGGCTCCGGGACCGGAAATATCCTCCATCCCATTCCAGCTCTGTCCGCCATCGAATGTGTAATAGTAACCGATACGTTTATCTAAATTTTCTGTCTCTGTTATCTGGGTGGTTACAGCAACGCCTATCAGATTATTGGGATTCGTGGGATTAATGGCAATGGGTGTTTCTACCTGGGCTCTGGTGCTGGGATAAACCCAGGTTTGGGTAAATGTATTGTGATAACACAAAAATAAGATTATCAGAAATAATAAAGCATATATTTTCATTTCTTATCTCCTCTAAAATTATAGGTGGATAATGCTTTAAATTAATGATAAATTCTTTGTGCAAACAAAAACCGCTGCCAATACCAGTTCTATTAAAGAGTAAGGAACCCGGAGTTTTTGTTTGCGCCAAACGGGCGGCGGTGTGGTGGCACCGCCGCACTTTATTTTAAACTTTTATTCATTTTGATGTGGTAATTTCCCCGGAGGTGCTCGCCTCTCATACATTTCATGTTCCATCATTCTCCCCCATTTTGGCGCCACAGTCGGGTAAGGAAGGCAGACCTTCCATTAGTTCCCACAGCAACCATTAGATCATCTTTATAACAACACGACTCATAAAGTATAGTTGGATTGGGTTGAATAACTTTGAAATCTAATCCATTATAATGAGCAATGTGTCCAAAATCGCTTACCACAAAAAAATCATTCGAGCCCATTCCTCGAATTCTTTCCGTATTAGCCGGTATTACCTCAACTCCACCAATCTCCTCCCATTTTCCCTGGGGGGTTCTGCGAAGAATACCGCTTCCACTGGTGAATATAAGTGCAGAATTATCGAACCAGACGGAACGGGCTGCACGTCCGGAAACCCAGGGAATAATTTCTACTGTATTATTTTTATTAATTTTTAGAATTCCGGGATTGGAAACTCCATATCCGGGAGCAATGGCACATAATATCATCCATTCACCCGTTGCTTGATTTTTTGTACCCCAGATATCCTGTATTTTGATTTCCGTCCCACTCTCTATCCGCTGCCAGCTTCTGCCGTCGTAGTGGGCAATTAACCCCTTATTTCCCGCAATGTAGAAATCATTTCTGGATGTTCCCCACATTTTGTTTATGCCATATCCAATAAGAATTTCTGGAATTGGTAATTCGTTAAATTTTGAACCATCCCATTTTACAAAAGCTTCAAACCAGACATCATTTGAATTAAAAGCTAATATGGCTGTTATAGGCCATGGGGAACCTTTATAATTTATCCTCTTTAACTCCCATTTCTGCCCATCCCAGTGCACCGCATTGTAGGGCAACCAAGGCTGTGTGCTGTCGCTGTAAATCTCCCCCACCGCCCAGATGTTGTTCTCGTTAATAATAGCTACATCATACAAAGCCCCGCTGCCAAAGGGGCTGGGAAATTCAATTACCTCCCACTGAAAATCGTGGCTGGTGGTGTCCATGGTGGTAATATGCACCTCCTGCACTTTGCGCCAATCTCCTCGTCCATCCTGTAAAAATAAAGCATAATTGTAGGTGTGTGCCGGTAAAAGAGTGCTGTCGTACACCACGGTATCTTTATTTATTTCCGCAGTCCGGAAAATAACTTTATTTCCCCGTTTAATTTGTACTCCGCAATTTGCCTCATGAGCTTGCAACTTCAACCAGGCTTCGGTAACCCCTACGTATTCGGCACGTAAGGTTACATTCGCCGGTTTTATGGAAACCATTTCCTTTTCGCAGACCAGGAATAAGGGCATAAGGGACATAAGGACATAAAAAACAAAGGAGCGGTTCATGGTAGAGACCTCCTTCCGGGATGTATTTTGTTTTTATGATAAAGAAATGTTTTTGGCGTAAATT
>JALWDQ010000146.1:0-1643 GCA_027039625.1 Calditrichia bacterium
CTGGATTTGTTTTACAGCAATCTGGCAAACCTGCCCGCCCGCAATCTGATTGTGTTTATTGACGCCTGTTTTAGTGGGAGCGGCGTGCTGAAAAACATCAGTCCCTTAATTGTTGTGTCCAGAGCGACGGATGTGTTGAACAATCGGAAGAACGTGGCGGTGTTTACCTCCAGCAAAGGCTCCCAGGTCTCTGCCTGGTATCCCGAAAAGAAACACAGCCTGTTTACCTATTTCGTGGCGAAAGGGCTCTCCCAATTTCGGGCGGATTTAGATGGAGACGGAAAAATCACCGTGGAGGAGCTGTTTCAGTTCATCAGCAACGATTCCGAAGGGGTGCCCTATTATGCCCGTTATTTGCACAACGTGGAGCAAACACCGGTTCTTCTGGGGAAAAATACCGATTATGTGTTAACAAAATGGAAGTAAGAGCGATGAAAAGATGGTTACTAAGTATTCTGATTGGAATTTGGGTTTCCGGAATTTTTTCGGTGGGAGCGCAGGATTGGGTAAAGGGGGAAGGATTCTGCCCGGCTGCCGGGCGCACCCCGAAGGAGGCGCTGGAAGAAGCCATCCAGTCTGCCCTGCGGGATGCCATTATGAAACATTGCGGTGCGGATATCCTGAGTGAAACGGTGGTGAACAATTTTATGCTGGGTGCCGACGTCATCGAAAATATTACCAGCGGCCATGTGGTGGAATACCAGATTGTCCGGCAGTGGGAAGAAAATCCCGACCCCCAGCACAATCCCCTGAACAACATCTTTAAGGTGGAATTAAAGGCGCAGGTGGTGTGCGATACTTCCGCCCGGGATCCGCTGTTTACCCTGAAGGCTTCGTTGAATAAAACCAATTTGCGAGATGGCGAAGAGGTGCAACTGCAGGTGGTGCCCTCCCGGGATTGCTATTTAACCGTGTTGAATATTCTACCGGATCAGAGCATCTATCAGCTTTACCCGTTGAAGAGCATGCCGCAGGAAAAAGTGGCTGCGGGAGAAACCTGGCACTTCCCGCTTACTCTGGTCGCTCAATGCCCGCCGGAAAGGGATAAGGTTACCGAGAGTCTTTACATCATTGCCACCCGGGAGCCGGTGCAACTGGTTTCTTCCGCTACCGCCCGGGAAATGCACTGGGAGGACGATTTTGCAGTGTGGGAAACTCCCCGCACCTGCTGGAAAACCGTGGTGCAAAATCTCATTCAAATTCCCCGAAAATTACGAACCAGTACTGTGCTCACATTTACCATTCACAAAAAATAAAGGGAGAGGAAAGAAGATGGCGTTTATTCAGTGTCCCAATGGTCATATTTTCGATAACAGCAAATACAAGGAGTGCCCCTTTTGCGCCGAAGCTGAATCCGGAAGTAGCCACCCTCCCGATATTTCGGCACCGGAGGTCATGGAGTGGGAAGAGGACGCCCCCGAGGCACCTCCGCCCGCTGCAGAAGAGGTGGAGGAAGCCACCCCGGTGACACCTCCGGAAATAGAGGATTTTGGGGAGAAGACCGTGGCTCTGGAAGCGGAGAAAATTGCCCGGGAGGTAGGCGAAGCCGCCCCCGAACCGCGACGCTTGAGCGGTTTCCTGGTTACGTTTGGGTTAAACAAATTCGGTGATTATTTTCCGCTGTACCTGGGGAAAAATAACAT
>JALWDQ010000147.1:0-5065 GCA_027039625.1 Calditrichia bacterium
GGTTCCTCCCAGCAGACTGTAATCGTTGTAGGAATAGTCGAATCGAAGCAAATATTCAGAGACTTTCCAGTGCAGACCTCCCCCGAATGAATAGCGAATGACTTCGTGATTCAAATGATAGCCAGCGCGCAGGAAGATGACTTCCCGCCAGTTCATTTCCATTCCCAGCAGCCCAAGAGGCTGACCATCGTTCGGTTTTATGGCTCCGAAGCTGGCCAGCACCGTGTAGTTCTCGGTTTTCAGCGCATGAATGGAAAGTCCAAACTGAAAGTTCGTGGGCAGCGGATACGACTCATTGACATATTTCACCTCGGAGCCGAAATTGGCAATCTTCATCCCAAAACGAAATCCCCGGAAATGAGTGGCATAGAGGACGGCGATATCCACTGCTACCGCATCGGCGGAAAAATTGTGGTACAGCTTCATGGCAATATAGCTAAAATTGGCGCCCAGGGTGACATGGTCGGTCAGGTAGCGAGCGTATGAGAGGGTAAAGCGATAGTTTCCCGCGTAAAACGTTTCGCCGGTACCGTCGGGCTGAAGTGGTGTACGCACCTCCATCTCATCGGTGTAGAGGGCGGTCGCAGATAATCCAATCGTCCCCAGTAAGCCGAAGGTTTTCGCCACCGCAGCAAATTCATGGTTAATTCCTGCAAACCAGCTGGTATGGGTAAACACAGCGTCCATATTGGGGATGCGTGCCAGCGCCGCGGGATTGTAATAAGCGGCTTCGGCTCCCCGGGTATCCGATATCAGCGCGCCTCCCATGGCTGCCGCACGGGGACTGACATCAATCTTTAAAAACTGGGCATCGGTACTCCCGGGACGCTGATACTGCGCCCACAATAGTACCGGCACCAATAATAACACCAGATATTGAACCCTCATAGTCAAACCCTGCGCATTTTCCGTTTTTAATTTCATCCTGCTCTTTATTTAATAATCACAAATTTCCCCACCTGCACCTCTCCGGTATTCAAATCCTTCACGGTAAACAGGTAAATACCGCTGGAAACGGCCTGCCCCACAGAAGAGGTTAAATTCCAATCCTCAAATCCCAGCTGGGGGTCGTTGTGCGTTAAGGTTGCTACCATATCTCCTGCCAGGGTATAGATTTTAATCTGGCAGTGCGCCGGTAAATTGATGAACTGAATCCGGCGGTCCTGTTCCATCCAGAATTTGCGGGAACCGGTCGGCTTCTCCCACTGGGGATTGTACTGATGGTACGCCACATCTCCCCGGTAGGGATTGGGAACCACAGCCACCTTCCCCACGGTTTTGGGCGGTGCCGTTCCGGGAATCACCTTCACCGCATTGGCGCTAATGCTGGATTCCTGGGAAGGAAAATCGGTGGTGGAATCCGGTTTCGAGAAAGCCGTCACGCTGTAGTAGTATTCGAAATTATTCAGCAACCCCACATCGGTGTATTCCCACTGCAAACCGGTATTATTGCCAAATTGGTTATCGGGAATATCGTATTCGGCCAGCAGCGTCCAGGGTCCCTGGGCAGAAACGGTGCTTTTGTACACCCGATACCCCTCGAACGGTTGGGTCTCGCCATCGCCGCGGTAGGGATCCTGGTAGGTCTCGGGATTGGGATCGCCTTCCCGCGGTTTCCAATCCAGTTTTACCTGATGGCTCGCAATGCTAACCCGCAGGGGTGGTTTGGGCGGCGGAAAAGGAACCCGATATCCCCGCTCCTGCAAAAACTCCAGGTAGCGGGCGTTTTCCATCATGTCTTCCATCCCGTAACCAAACACCTCTGCCACCTCGAAGTGCAACGTGTCCCCCACCTGCACGTTATTGAAGGGACCAAAACAAACCGAAATGTGGGCACGTTCGGGATCGGGGCGATTTTGCATGATTTCGCCACTGCTCATCGCCACCCGGTAACGCAGTGGATCGCGCCCAAACCCCGCCAGATCCTCATGGTCGTACCACTTAAAGGTCCAGCTTAAAGAAGAATCGGCGGGATAGAGAATTTTAATCCCAATGGGACTGATGGTATTGCCATCGTCTCCCCCATCGTTATCCTTCGCCACCGCCAGATACTGGTTGGGGAAGAACAGCGTTAACTCGTCAATAAAATTGGTAGCTACATCGTTATTGCCCACTTCACCATGCAACCAGAACCCAAAATACACATTGGTGAGGGGAATTTTGGTGGGAATAACATCGTAGTTCAACACAATGAATTCATCCAGCGGCGGGGAACTCCAGGCATAACTGCGTTGAATCACGGTGAGGTACATGGGATGGTGATCACGAATGTTCAGGATATTGAAATCGCTGTAACGACAGATGAAATCCTGATCGCTCACAGCGGTGTATCCCGGCCAATAGGGGATGTCCAGCGTGTCGCCTTTGTGGGCCACCCAGATGGTGTCCCAGGGTTCGGCTGTAGGATAAAATTCCTCCGGGGTGAAATGAGTTCGGGTCACCGACACCAGCGTATCTCCCTCGGGCGTTACTCCGCCAATCCAGATTCCACCCTGGTAAATGTGCTCTTCGTTGCTGCCCACCGGCATCTCACTAAAAATCAATCCGGGATAGTTCACCTGATTTTTGTGATCGTCCAGTGTGCCAATGTTGGTAACAAGCTGGCGAACATTTCCCACGTTGTGCATCTTCCAGTCCAGTGTGGTAAATTGCGCTGCCAGCGGGAGCACACAGCCAAGCATGTAAATAAGAACAAATTCCCAGAACTGCTTTTTCATTTTAAAGCCTTTTTCCTTGATCTCATTATTTAATGATGACAAACTTACCCACCTGGACTTCACCGGTGTTTAAATCCCTCACGGTAAACAGGTACAATCCACTGGAAACGGCCTGCCCTACGCTGGAGGTTAAGTTCCAGTCCTCGTAACCCCGCTCGGTATTGCGGTGCTGGATGGTATTCACCAGATCTCCCGCCAGGGTGTATATCTTAATCTCGCAGTGCGCCGGCAAATTGATGAACTGAATGCGCCGATCCTGCTCCATCCAGCGGTCGCGGCTGGGATCGGGCTTCTCCCAGGGAGGATTGTAGGAATTGTACGCGATGTCCCCTCGATAGGGATTGGGAACCACCGCTACCCTGCCCACAGTTTGGGGAGGCGGCGTTCCGGGGACCACAACCACGGCGTTCTTGTTCAAGCTGGATTCCTGACTGGGGAAATCCGCCACCGTATCCGGCTTGGAAAAAGCGGTCACCGTGTAATAGTATTCCAGATTGTTTAACAATCCCACATCCGTGTATTCCCGCACCAGCCCGGTGTTGTGGCCGTAATCGTTGTCCGGAACATCGTACTCGGCCAGCAGCGTCCAGGGACCGGTTGCGCTGTGGGTGCTTTTGTACACCCGATAGCCCTCAAACGGCTGCGCGACACTATCTGCCCGGTAAGGATCCTGGTAGATTTCGGGATTCACATCCCCGGGTTGGGCATCCCAGCGCAGGGTGACGGCGTGATTGTGAGTTTCCACCCGCAGAGGCGGTCGGGGTGGCGGAGACGGTACGTGGAAATCGTTCTCAATTAGCCAATCCAGCCGCCCGGCATTGCTCATCACCCCTTCCAGCCCTTCACCTAAAATTTCGCCAATAATGAAATGCAGGGTATCGCCCACCGCCAGGTCGAAGGGTCCTACCGCAATAATAAACTGGGAACCAATGGGTTGCAGCTGGTTTTGCATGATGGTGCCGGCTGCCATCTGGGCATAGCGCAAGCCATCCCGGGAAGGCGGTCCACCCATCCCCTGCCCCGGATACCAGTTGAACGTCCAGCGCAGGGAATCCTCCGAAACATTTTCGGGAGGATAAAAACGGATAGCAATGGGGCTGTAAGCTGTTCCATCTACCCCACCGGCATCATCCATAGAAACACCCATGTGCATGTCCTCGAAATAGAGGGAGTAATCGTCCAGAGCAAATCCCCATCCCTGGCCGCGGTACCCCACATTTCCATCCAGCCAGTAAGCAATGTACACCTGATGCAAATCCTGCCGGGTGGAAGTAACATAATAATTGTACACAATCATTTCGTCCAGGGGCGGGGAACTCCAGGCGTAGCTTACTTGAACAACATCCAGATACAGCGGGTGGTGCTGGGCAATGTTGGTGATGTTGTAATCGCTGTAGCGGCACACAAAATCCT
This sequence comes from Calditrichia bacterium, assembly GCA_027039625.1. Lineage (GTDB taxonomy): Bacteria > Calditrichota > Calditrichia > RBG-13-44-9 > RBG-13-44-9 > JALXCH01. The sequence goes on from JALWDQ010000147.1 coordinate 4,131, forward strand.
GATCGGAAACACCTACATAGCCGTGCCAGTAGGGAATATCCACCGTGTCGCCCTTTTCCACCACCCAGATGCTATCCCAGGGAGCACCGCTCGGATAGAACTCCACCGAAGAGTTCCAGCTGGTGGTTACCGAAACCAGAGTATCGCTCCCTACAATGGAGCCAATCCAGATGCCGCCCTCGCCCACATGTTCTTCGTAGCTGTTGGGGGGAAATTCGCAGTAAATCAGTCCCGTCCAGCTGCTCCAAAGCACCATGGTGGGCCACAGGGAGCCGATATTGGAAACAAACTGGCGTACCTTCCCCACATCGTGCATCTTCCAGTCCAGGGTTACCTGTTGCTGGGCAAAGAGGGGAAATGCCACCAGCAGTACCGTCAAACCGAGTAAACGGCGTTTCGCCTGCGATTTGTTTTTCCTGCCTAAAACGCTCATGTCACCTGCACATCTTAAAAATCGATTTGTAGTCCCAGTTTAATATGCCGACCCGGGGCAAATTGCCGGGGGTCCAGCCGGGTGAGCATATCGTACCAGCCGATGTAACGATAAATGTGGTTGCTAATCAGTTGAGGATCCAGGTCTCCGTACCGGAACGGTTTACCGGTGTAAGTATTAAATCCGTAAGCCACCTGCACATTGCGGGTATCTAAAATATTAAACACATCGGCAAAGATTGACCAGCGTACTCCCAGTGTCTCGAACCCTTTTCGGAATTTGACATCCATAACGAAAGTGGAAGGTCCCGTAGCGGTGTTCTCTTTCTTCTGGGCTTCCACCGGGTCGAGAGTGAACGGTGTGTAAGGCTGGCCAGAAGAGAACCGTGCCAGCACGGTAATGTTCCAGCGATCGGGCAACTGCCAGCCGAACAGCCGCGGTCCCCGATGCTTTCCCACATTAAACGTTCCCTGAAAGATCACCTGATGCCGAATGTCCCAGC